>JADFJB010000003.1:0-87500 GCA_022566355.1 candidate division KSB1 bacterium | reverse complement strand
TCGAATACAAAATTACAACACCTAAAAATGTTCAAACATTTAATCCTGCGTTTGATATAACCCCTAATTTACTTATCAATGCGTTTATTACGGACAAAGGTGTTATAACACCACCTTATAATGAAACCGCCTTGAAAATGCAATTAAATTCTTGACATATTTTTAAAAAAATATTAACTTCTACGGTTAAAACTAATTTAAATAATATCACTAAATTCCCGGAGGAAGTTGTGAAACTCTTAAAATTTATCTTTGGATTGGTGGCTATATTTGCCATAATCACTCATATAGGTTGTCAAAGTACAGCCTCCACATCAGCAAAGTTGTATATACAACAGGAAGAATATGATAAAGCAATAGAGCAGTTACAATTGGAAGTTGCTGCGAATCCAGAAAACACCGAAGCTTTTTATTTCCTAGGGTATTGTTACTCCCGCCAAAATAAGTTTGAAGAAATGAATGATGCTTTCGATAAGTCACTGGCAATTTCGAATGCCCATGAAAATGAAATTAAATTTGAACGAACAAAACATTGGCAAAATAATTTTAACAGGGGTGTACGAAAGTTTCAAAATAATGAATTCACCGAAGCAATTGCAGACTTTAAAACTGCAATGATGATTGACCCGACACAAGCCGGTACATATAAAAATTTAGCAATCTCCTATGTTCGTGTAGAAGACAACGAGAATGCAACTAAATCGTATAAAAAAGCATTGGAATTAGATACGAGCGATGTTCAGCTGTCGATCAATTACGGATACCATCTTTATAATACCGAGGACTATCAAGGAACTATTGATATAATGAATAAAGCCTTGGAATTAGAGCCTGGAAATAAAGATGCCATTAAGTATGTTGCACTTTCCTATAGTATGTTAGGTGATAGTGACAAAGCTATGGATTCCTATAACGCAGCTTTAAAAGATAACCCGGAAAATCCAGACCTTTACTTCAACAGAGGACTTCTGCATTACAAAGCAGAATCTTATGAAGATGCAGTAGTTGATTTTAAAAAGGTGACTGAACTTAATCCGGAAGATGGTACGGCAAAAATGCATCTTGGAACTTCTTATATGTATATTGGAGAGAAATTTCAAAAAGAACGGCAAGAGCTTGAAAACAATAACGGCAGTGCATCAAAAATTAATGATTTAAAATCAAATGAAAAAGCAAACTATGAACTATCTAAGCAGTACCTAGAAGAAGCTAGTACAATAGATGTCAATAATTCCAATCTCTGGTATAATCTTGGCGTTGTTTATGTAAGGTTAGGAATGCCTAAACAGGGAGAGGCTGCCTTTAAGAAAGCTGATGAACTTAAACAATAAAAGAAAATAGAATTACTAAGAACCCTGCTTCAACAGCAGGGTTTTTTATTTGATATGCATTTAGATGAAAATAATTATTACTGCTCAGATAACAAATAAATTGACAATAGACGAATAAATCGCTAAATTGTGCACTTTCAAAATAAAAATATATTAATCACTAACCTAATGGAGGAGGTATAATGAAATCCATTTTTAGATTGCTTGCTATAGCTATATTTATTTTAAGCTTAACAGGTATGTCTTACGGACAGATGAATATTGGGTTTAAGGGTGTAGGCGCTAAGTTTGGTATTGCGGGACCTGATGGCGTTGATGGTAGTCCAATTATGTTTGGCGGATTAGTTGATCTGGGAAATATTACAGACGCCATTCGATTTGGTGCATTTGTTGATTATTGGTCCAAATCTATAGGCAGCTCAGATGGCAGTTCAAGTGCAGAGGTTGATTTTTCCGCATTAACGATTGCTGCAATGGGTTATTATTATTTTCCGAATGAATCCAAAGCTGCCCCATATGTTGCAGCCGGACTTGGGTTTATCAGGTCAAAAGTTGGTTTCGATTTTGATTTAGGAGGATTTCTATCTGGATCTCGATCTGCCTCAACGACAGATCTTTCAATTAGTGTCGCCGGCGGAGTGGATTTAGAACTTTCCCCTAAAGCAACTGGGCGGGCAGAATTTAAGTATAATTTGGGTGGTATTGATTATTGGGCCATTACTGGTGGCGTAATCTTCGCAATGGGAAATTGACCCTATCAATTTTAAGTACCTCACTAATAAGCTCCGTCCTCTTTAAAGTCGGAGCTTTTTTTATGCTTATACCATTACTTTATTTATATCTTGAACTTAACTATTAAAACACTTATCCTTCAGCCTGTTATTGATTACACGATCAACCAAAAAGTCAGACATGATCAATGAGTTGGTATGAAGCGATTTTATTAGGATTGGTACAAGGATTGACTGAATTCCTGCCGGTAAGCAGTTCCGGCCATTTGGTTTTAACACAACATTTGTTGGGTTTGCATCACCAAAACATCACATTTGAAGTATTTGTCCATTTTGGAACTTTAATGGCTGTTGTGTTAGTTTTCAAAGCTGACATTTTCAAAATGACAATCTCTGTATTTGGTTTCTTTAAGAATCTTTCAAATCCTAAGTATTATTTCAAAGAAAATTCGGATTTCAAAATTGCGACTTACATTATTTTAGCATCTATTCCTGCAGCAATTGTTGGTCTATTTTTTATTGATTTTTTGGAAAATATTTTTTCGTTACCTTTTTGGGTATCAATAATGCTTCTCATTACCGGAGGTATTTTGCTTGCTACGAACTTGACATCTACTAAACACTCATCCGTCAAACTTCCGGACGCAATGGTAATGGGTTTGGCTCAAGCATTTGCGATCATTCCGGGTATTTCCCGATCCGGTTCTACAATCTGCATGGCTATGTTTATGGGTTTAAACAAAAATGAAGCGGCTCGGTTTTCTTTCCTATTATCGTTACCGGTTATCTTCGGTGCAACAATTTTGAAGTTTTTTGATTTATTGGAGCAATCCCCTAAATTTGAACAATTCTTTCCGATGTTGATTGGAACATTTGTTGCTTTTATTTCCGGGTATTGGGCAATTCGATTTTTGTTAAATGCAATCCGTAAAGGAAAAATAAGTTATTTTGCATATTATTGCTTTGCTGCAGGTATTGTTGGAGCCATTTATTTTTATTGATTTATTATGAAGGACAGTGACATTAAAATAATAGCCATAAATAGAAAGGCTAGACACGATTACAATATTTTGGAAAAGTATGAAGCAGGTATTGTTTTAACCGGAACTGAAGTTAAATCCGTGCGACAGGCAAAAATCAATATTAAAGATAGTTACGCATCGATAAATAAGGGTGAAGTCTTTTTATATGGAATTCATATTCATGAATATTCTCATGGCAATATACACAACCATGAACCTACACGAACTCGAAAATTGCTTCTACACAGAAAAGAGATTGATAAACTAACAGGAAAAATTATTGAAAAAGGTTTAACCCTGATACCGCTAAAAGTATATCTAAAACGAGGCCGGGTTAAAATTGAGTTAGGGTTAGCCAAAGGCAAAAAAGAATATGACCACCGAACAGATATTCAGAAACGTGATTTAGATCGTGAGTTAAGAAGAGAAATAAAACACAAGGTACGATTTTAATCATATTGAGTTGTTTGAAAGTTTAATTTAAGAATGTTAGGAATTCCGAATCTCTAAATACGAAATCCGAAGCAAATAAAAATTACTAAATCACAATATGTTAGAACAAATAAAGTAAAAGTGGTTTGTTGAATTAAATATTGGAATTTGTAATTTGTTTAGAAATTAGAAATTAGAAATTAGAAATTAGAAATTAGAAATTAGAAATTAGAAATTAGAAATTCGGATTTCGCATTTGGTCTTGAGGATCATAAATCTAAGATTTAATCAATTATTTACCTAAAGAGAGTAAATTAGTTTGTCATTCCCTAGCGTTGAAGAACAAATGCACCACCTTCGTAGAGGTGCGGAAGAAATAATTCCAGAAGAAGAATTAATCCTAAAAATTGAGAAATCAATAAAGGAAAACAAACCGCTCATCATTAAGGAAGGTTTTGACCCAACCGCGCCTGATTTACATCTTGGACATATGGTTTCAATTCGGAAGTTGAAACAATTCCAGGATTTGGGTCATACCGTTATCTTTTTGATCGGCGATTTTACGGGTATGATTGGTGATCCATCCGGTAAGAAGGAGATGCGTAAGAGGATGACCCGGGAAGAGATTCGACAGAATGCGGAAACCTACAAAAAGCAGATATTCAAAGTTCTCGACCCGGATAAAACCGTGATCGATTTTAATAGCCGGTGGTTACTGCCGTTAAATTTCGAAGACATTTTGACATTAACATCAAAGTACACTGTTGCCAGGATGCTGGAACGGGATGATTTCTCAAAACGCTATAATGATCATCGTCCAATTTCGGTAATGGAATTCCTCTATCCTCTTGCCCAGGCGTATGATTCCGTTGCACTCAAGGCTGATGTTGAGCTAGGCGGGACAGACCAAAAATTTAATTTGCTGGTTGGCAGGGATATTATGCGCGAGTACGGGCTTGAGCCGCAAGTTATCCTGACCCTGCCGTTACTGGTCGGGTTGGATGGTGTCGAGAAAATGAGTAAGAGCCTGGGTAATTATATCGGTATCAATGAGTCACCGACAGAAATGTATGGTAAAACCATGTCTATTACTGACAACATGATCTTAACCTATTTTGAACTCGCAACGAACATACCCGATTCTGAACTTCCCAAAATTAAGACACAGCTTGAAGACCCAAAGATCAACCCCCGTGAAATCAAAGCCAGACTTGCGTTTGAAATTGCCAAAACCTATCATGGAGATTCACAGGCCAAAAAAGCAGAAGAGGAATTCAATCGTGTTTTTCGAGAAAAATCGCTGCCAAGTGAGATGCCTGAATATAAATACGACGCATCTTCCGGAAAAATCTGGATTGTAAAACTTCTCTCTTCCCAAGGTTTAACATCTTCAAATGGTGAGGCCAGACGGCTCATTCAACAAGGGGCTGTTAGTTTGAATGGCGAAAGAATCTCGGATCCGGATTATGAACTAGCACCAACGGAAGAAACCATCGTTAAAGTGGGAAAGCGCAGGTTCTTGAGAATAGTTGTGAAATAACGAGTAATCAAACCAAACCTCTCAGGTTTCCAAAACCTGAGAGGTCTCTACCTGGAACTCTGTGGTGTACTTGCTTTAAATAGTTCTAGTTTTGTACCTGCTTCAAATTTGAATTTTGCTCCCATTATTTCTTCAACTGGTATTTGTCTCCCTCTATAATTTAATAGTGTTGGGAAAGAATCTGTATTCGGACCTCCACTAAATATTGTGAATTCGTATTTCGGATCCGGGGTTTCACCTTGCATTAGCATAATGAAAGTAATAAATTCTTCAAACACTGTTCCAGGATGTAATGACGTTGTGATAATTCTCCCGCTTGTTGCGTAATGAGGACCAATTGAACTTAATGGATTGTCATTAGCTCCTGATGAATTTGCCAAACCAAATTTAGCAAATAAATAAAAAAATGGTGTACCTAAGTCAGCTTTTAGAGAATCTCTTAATGCAACTTCATCTTGTATAGAATTTACTGTTCTATGATACCAGTTTGTATTCATATCTGGCAATTCAATTTGATACTTACCATGAGTGCTTTTAAGTGCATGAACATTAATATTTTTCACTAATGCTAATAATTCATTAAATTTAGAATCATCAGCATTGAAATATTTCATGGGGACAATGCCGTTTTTTACAATTTCTGGTGAAAAATCCGTAAGATGAGCGCTGATGTTTGGGGCGTTCTCGTCAATTATACCATCATTTTGTATTTTAATTACTTTTCTCACAGGAAAATCTCTATCGAAAGCATACAACACTCCTAAACTATCGGTTGCACCATTAGGCACAATAGCGTAATAAAGCGGCAGAATTTGCGATCCATCTCCAAT
Organism: candidate division KSB1 bacterium; assembly: GCA_022566355.1. Classification (NCBI taxonomy): domain Bacteria; kingdom Pseudomonadati; species Candidatus Zhuqueibacterota bacterium. The sequence goes on along the minus strand of JADFJB010000003.1, from coordinate 81,614 downwards.
AATTATTTCTTTGTCATTTTCTGCTATGGTAATGTCTGATGCGAATCCATCTTGGTTAGTTTTCCCCAAAGGTGTTCCATTGGCACGGTAAATAGTAACATTTCGCAAAGTATCGTTTGTAACAGCTTCTAACAATTGAAAATATAGCATGATGTTTATAGCATCCATGCTTCTCGTGAATTCTGCAGGGCCCTTTACTTTTAAGGTGTCCATAACATTGATGAATCCATCTTTTGTTGCCAAAAGTTTGTATAATTCGTTTATACCATACGGTTTCACTTCATTATTTTTTTTTGATAAGCTTCCTGAAAAAATAGTAGTAGCAGAGTACGGTGTTGCAATTGATGCTTTTCCTTGTCGGAATTTTCCTCTGTACGTGATCATTTTTGAAATGGCACCTTCTGCTGTTTCAACAATTAACCAATACCGTCCTTTTGCAACTCCTCTAAAATCAATTTACGATTCATAATTTCCTGGATTGAGCTCTACATTTTTTTGTGATGCTACTTCTCGACCCCTTACATTTATTAGTTTGACATTTACTACTTCGCGTTTTGAAAGATAAAACTGGAATTGGGATTGACCTTTTGTAACACTAGGATATGCTTCAGTAAGTGAAAAATCAAGAGGTGGTCCTCCATTATTATCCTTAACATCAGTAAAGACATCTTGAAAAATTATTTTTCCATCTAAACCAGTTTGACCGCTATAAGAAAAACTGTTAGTTATTCCTTCAAGAGAAACTTGCACTCCAGGTAAGGGCATTCCAGAACCATTATGTAACATTTCAATAGTTATATCTGCTGTTGCCGTTGTTTTTGCAAGTTGACCATGCTTCTTATTATATGATTCTGATGAATGTTGTGAGCTATTCAGCAGTTGATTAGCATTATTTTGTGCACCTTGACTTTTTGCTCCTATATTCAAATAAAATAAGAATGCCGCTGCAGCAAGTCCGGTAAAAATCGTACTATATTTTGATGATGTAGCCTTATTACTATTACTAGCTAGAGCAGTAAGATCTGCATTTGGTATTTGTGTTGGAAAATAATTTGATTTAGAAATTTTTAAGGGTAAGCCTGATTGACCTGTTTCATACTGAAAAATTGGCCTAGAATGAATTTTATTTTTATAGCGACTCATCTCTTTATTATGATTTATCTTTTTCGTTTTGCTAGGATTTATATTTTCCCAAACCTCTCAGGTTTCCAAAACCTGAGAGGTTTTATCTGGATACTCCTATTCAATCAAATATTTCTGTACTTCCCTAAAATCAACCAACATAGACTGATGATAATTGACAAATTCCGTCTTACCTCCAAACCAATCCAGCACCTCCCGCCTCTTTAATTTTGTCTGCTTGTCATCTGTCATGCGATAATAGGAACTCCAATGATAGTCCCATAATTGTTCACAAATCCCATGATGGACCGGGTTCCTGTGAATATAGTATATCATTCGAATTAAGTAACTATCTTTATCAATTTCAATTTTCTTGAACTTTTTCTGGAAAATACTTCCAGTGCGGTTTTCCTGTTTGTTGATGGCTTTTGTATACGCGTTAAACAAGTTGGAGAACGCCTGGCTGACTGGATTGCGCTGATAATCTAAACCCCTCAGGTCTTGAAGACCTGAGGGGTTTTCATGGTCTTTCACCCTGACCAGAAGATGGAAATGATTAAACAATAGACAATATGAATAAACTTCTAAATAAGGAGATAAATATTGATCAAATTTTTTAAGGAAGTATGCATAGTTCTCGTCAGAAAAGAAGGTCCTTTCTCGATTGTTGCCACGGTTAAAAATATGATAGTATTTGCCTACCTCAAATGATTGTGACATAACGGTTGTGGACACAAACCTCTCAGGTTTTTAAAGTCTGAGAGGATTATCTCCTCTTTGGCTTATACACATGCGTGCTCTGACCGAAAAAAACCTCTGCTGATTCCATGATTGTCTCGGTTAACGTTGGATGTGGATGAATCGTTAACTTGATATCATCAACAATCGCAGCCATCTCGATGGCCAATACACCTTCTGCGATAAGCTCCCCGGCTCCCGGCCCAACAACCCCAACTCCTAAAACCTGTTTTGACTTCGGATCGATGATTAATTTCGTTAATCCATCACTGCGCCCCAGTGTTATTGCTCTTCCTGAAGCAGCCCAGGGAAAACTGGCAATTTCAACTTCAATATTTTGTTCTTTTGCTTCGTTTTCAGTTAGTCCACACCAGGCTAACTCCGGATCAGTAAAAACAACGGCAGGAATGGCTGCCGGTTCAAAGGCCACTTTATGACCTGCGATTACCTCAACTGCTGTACGACCCTCATGAGATGCTTTGTGTGCCAACATCGGCTCTCCGGCAACATCACCAATTGCATAAATTGATGGTTCAGCAGTTCGTCTCTGGGCATCAATTTCGATGAAACCCTTTTCATTCACTTTTACCGTTGTATTCTCTAAACCAAAGTCTTCAGAATTTGGACGTCGGCCAACCGAAACCAAAACGTTTTCATAAATCTTTTCTCCTTCCGAAGCATTCTTACCTTCAAATTTTACCTTGATCCCGGATTTTGTCTCCTTAATTTCCGTTACTGTGGTTTCCAGCATTATGCTATCAAATTTTCTTGACAACCTTTTATTCAATTGCCTGACCAAATCCAGATCGGCGCCTGGCAACAATCCAGGCATCATTTCAACAACAGAAACTTTTGTTCCAAGCGCCGCATATACAGTCCCAAGTTCAAGCCCAATATATCCGCCGCCAATGACCAACATGGTTTTCGGAATTTTTTTAATTTCCAAAGCTGTTGTAGAATTCAATACGTTTGGTGAATCGATACTCAAACTTGGAATAACTGATGGTCGAGAGCCAGTTGCGATAATCGCATTCTCAAAAGTTAGTTGTTCTTCACTGCCATCGCTTTTGGAAATATGAAGTGACTTATTATTTAGAAATTTTGCGCTGCCCTGAATATAGTTAACTTTACGCTGTTTGTTCATTTGACCTAGTCCGCCGGTAAGTTTCCCGACAACCTGATTTTTCCATTCACGCATTTTATCAATATCAATTTTTGGAGTAGAGAATTCCAAACCCCAATCCTTTGCCTCCTCGGCTTCTGTAATCACTTTAGCAACGTGCAGCAGTGCTTTCGATGGAATACATCCGACGTATAAGCAAACCCCACCAGGGTTGGCTTCTTTATCTATAAGAGTAACCTTCATACCTAAATCAGCAGCTAAATATGCCGCGGCATAACCACCAGGTCCAGCGCCAATAATGACCAATTGAATGGAATTAGCGTTGTCAGTCATTCTTCATCTCCAAGAATATTAAATAGTGATTTATAGTGAAAAACATAAGGAAGAGAGGAATGTATTTTAGCCCTCCAGAGAAATCAGGAACGGCTGCTCAAGAGCGCCAACGGTCCATCTTAAAAATCTTACTGCCTCAGCGCCATCTATGACGCGGTGATCGTAAGATAATGAGAGTGGCAGCATCAACCTTGGAATAAATTCTCCATCAATGTAAACCGGCTCCATTTTACCACGTGAGACGCCGAGAATAGCAACTTCCGGAGAATTGATAACAGGGGAGAAATAAGTGCCTCCCAATCCACCAAGGTTAGAAATAGTAAAGGATGCACCTTGCATTTCTTCAAGTGATATTTTTTTATCCCTGGCTTTTGCCGCTAACTCTGCTAGTTCAATTGAGATTTCTATAATATTTTTCTGATCGACATTCCGGATTACCGGTACCAATAATCCCCTCTCAGTGTCTACCGCCACTCCAATATGAAGGTAGTTTTTGTAAATAATTTCATTGTTCGCCATATCGACACTGGCATTAAATTGTTGATAAAGCTTTAATGCAGAAGCAACAATTTTTATCAGGATTGCAGTCGTTGTTAATTTTGCACCAGCTTGCTCAACTTTCTTGCCAAACTCTTTTCTGAATTTTTCAACATTGGTGATGTCTGCCTTGTCATATTGGGTAACATGGGGTATGGTCGCCCAGGCATAACTTAAGTGGTGAGCCGTCTTCCTGCGAACGTTGCTCATCGGTTTTCGTTCGATTTCGCCCCATTTGGAAAAATCAGGTAAAATTTCAACCTGAACAGACGCCAATGGTGAACCGCCTTGCAACAATTTCTTGGAATGATTCTTTATATCGTCAGCAGAAATTCGTCCTGATGGTCCGGACCCTGCTACTTGATTAATATCGATGCCAATCTCACGCGCGAGTCGACGAACTGAAGGAGCTGCAGGTGCAACATTTCTTGGTCCTGAAGGTCTGTCAATGGGTTTCTCTACTGGCAGTTTGGCTTCGACCTGTGGAACTTCGGCAGCTTCCGGTTTGATTTCAGCACTCGAACTTTGTTCAACCGGCTTATCTGGTTCATGTGGTTCTGATTCAATAACATCTTTGGCTTCTTCTTTTGTTGGCGCGTCTTCGACAGCTTCCTGTTTTCCTGCAATCGTATCCCCACTATTTACATCGACTAATAAAACTACAGCACCCACTTTTAAACTTTCACCAGCCTTGACATGAATTTTGGTTACTTTACCACTTACCGGGGATGGAACTTCAACCACAGCTTTATCCGTTTCAAGTTCTATAATTGGCTGCTCCAGATCGATGGTATCTCCAACCGAAACCAAAACCTGGATAATGTCACCAGCTTCAATGTTTTCCCCAAGTTCCGGCAGGCGTACTTCACTACTCATATTAATTCTATCCTATTCTAATTAAAAAAGTTAAACGTTATCTTTAAGGAATCTCCTTAAACAAAAAGTGGATTCGCTTTTTCCTGGTCGATATCAAGCTCCTTAAATGCCTTTTTCAACACTGTAAGCTTTATTTTGTTTTCTTTGACCAGATTGTAAAGCACTGCAACAGTAATCCATCGTGCATCAACCTCAAAATGATTCCGCAACGCCTCTCTTGTTTCGCTTCTGCCAAAACCGTCCGTTCCAAGGGGCATCAATCGACCAGGCACCCACCTGGAAATTAATTCAGGCAATGCTTTTAAATAATCTGACACCGCTACAAAAACGCCTTTTTCTTTTTCTAATAATTTTGAAATGTAAGACACTCGAGGATTCTCATCCGGATGCAACATATTCCAGCGCTCCGCATCAAGTGCATCACGGTGTAGCTCTTTATAGCTGGTAACACTCCAGACGTCAGTGGCTACATTGTAATTCTTTTCCAACATATCTTTTGCTTTTATGGCTTCATTCAAGATTGTACCACTGCCAAACAGATGTGCTTGTAATTTCGAATCTTTCTTTTTGGATTTTTCAAGGCGATACATGCCTTTGAGGATCCCTTCTTTAACGCCTTTTGGCATGCTCGGCATCGCATAATTTTCGTTCATAACAGTTATGTAATAAAAAACAGATTCTTGTTTCTCATACATCCGATAGATGCCATCTCGAATGATGACGGCCAACTCATATGCATATGCAGGATCGTAAGTAACTAAGTTTGGTACCGGATAGGCCAGCATATGGCTATGTCCATCCTGATGCTGCAGCCCTTCACCATTCAGCGTGGTCCGCCCTGCGGTTCCACCGATAAGAAATCCCTTGCACCGAATATCTCCAGCGGCCCAGATCAGGTCACCCACTCTTTGCAAACCAAACATGGAATAGAAAATAAAAAACGGAATCGCATTAATACCGTGGGTTGCGTAAGCTGTACCTGCCGCAATAAAAGAAGATATCGATCCGGCCTCAGTAATTCCTTCCTCTAAAATTTGGCCATCCTGCGCTTCTTTATAATAAAGGAGACTGTCTTTGTCAACCGGCTCGTAAAGCTGTCCAGCATGGGCATAAATACCAACCTGACGGAATAAAGCTTCCATACCAAAAGTTCGGGCTTCGTCCGGCACTATGGGAACGAGTAATTTTCCAATGTCAGCATCTCTGAGCAACTTTGCTAAAATGCGAACAAAAACCATCGTGCTGGAAACTTCCCTGCCATCAGTACCTTTATAAAACTCTTCAAATACTTTTTCACTCGGAGTTTTTATTGGTTTCACTTTCACCGATCGGGACGGAAGATAACCACCTAGTTTTTTTCTGCGCTCATGCAAATAAGTTAACTCCGGACTATCTTCTTTCGGCTTGTAAAAGGCTTCTTCAGCAACTTCTTTATCGGAAATAGGAATGCCGAACCGGGATCGAAAATCCCTCATTTCGTCTTCATTCAGTTTTTTCTGTTGATGGGTTATATTCTTCCCTTCCCCACTTTCACCCATGCCATAACCCTTGACCGTTTTGGCAATAATAACCGTCGGTGATCCTCTATGTTCTACCGCTGCCTTATATGCCGCATAAACTTTATCCGGATCGTGACCACCGCGCTTCAATTTCCTGATCTGTTCGTCGGAAAGCCCTTCCACAAGTTTTAATAATCGAGGATCTTTGCCAAAAAAGTGTTGCCTCGTATATTGGCCCGATTCAACAGTATATTTCTGGTATTCGCCATCCACTGTTTCTTCCATCCGGCGAATAAGAACACCATCGTGATCGCTCGCTATTAATGGATCCCAGTCACCTCCCCAGATCAATTTAATGACATTCCAGCCCGCACCACGGAATGTCGCCTCAAGTTCCTGAATGATTTTACCGTTACCTCGAACCGGTCCATCCAATCTTTGCAAATTACAGTTGATCACAAAAATCAGGTTGTCTAATTTTTCTCGTGATGCCAGCGTAATGGCTCCCAACGCTTCAGGCTCATCTGTTTCACCATCGCCGAGGAAAGCCCAGATTTTTGAGTTTTTTGTATCCTTTAAACCTCGATCCGCTAAATACTCGTTGAATCGAGCCTGGTAGATTGCCATGATCGGGGCAAGTCCCATAGATACCGTTGGAAATTGCCAAAATCCCGGCATCAGCCAGGGATGCGGATAAGACGACAAACCACCTTCCGGTTGCAATTCCCTGCGAAAGTTTATTAGCTCAGTCTCTGAAATTCTTCCTTCCAGAAAAGCGCGAGCATAAATTCCAGGGGAAGCATGTCCCTGGAAAAAGATAATGTCGCCATCGTTGTTTTCGCCGCCTGCTCGAAAGAAATGATTAAAACCCACTTCAAGCAAAGTTGCTGCTGACGCATAAGTGGAAATGTGACCACCTATACCACTTTCAGTTCTATTTGCTCTGACGACCATGACCATGGCGTTCCAGCGAATAATACTTTTTATGCGGCGTTCGATCTCCCTGCTGCCAGGGTATGGCGGTTGATCTTCCACCGGAATTGTGTTAATATAAGGGGTATTAGCCGTAAATGGAATGGAAATTCCGGATTTCTGTGCATGAACTTGTAATTGCCGCAATAAAGTCCGAACTCTATCTGCGCCTCCTGATTGGATCACATAATCTAGAGATTCCAACCACTCATGAATCTCAATATCGTCTTCAGTTAGTAGATCATAGTGATTGTTATCCATTTACGTTTCCTTTTTTATTGATATTTACTGGAGATAAAATCCAATGCCCAATTCGAGTGAATCCTCAAAGAAGAAATCAAATTGCATTCTTTTTTTGTTTAAAAAACAGTCAAGAAAGTAAACGATTTGTGGTACAAAATCAAATATTTGTAAAGTGGTCTTAAATGTATTCAATTTGACATCATTGAATTAATACGTTTCGGAAAGATTAACCTGGAATATTCAAGGCTGAGATTGCTAAGAAACATAGAGATCAAATAAAAACAAACAGTTAAAAGAACGCATTGGTCTTCAAAGTAATTTAAATTGGAAAAAAGAAAATCTGAGGTTGGGTCTTATAAAAACAATCAGCGCCCAGTGAACACTGCGATTTATGAACTAGGTTGGTTAATGATTTTTAGTTTGAATTTTAAAATAAAATTCGTCATATTTGCAAACTTAAATTTAAATTTGCAAGGTTATTCCGGCTACCTGGCACCTTTCGATATGCAATCATTGAAAAATATTGATTGCTACTCGGGATGCTCGTTGTTCGATTTAATTCGCTTCAATAAAAAGCATCTTGAGTAACCGACTTCGGTCGGTGTTATCGAAGAGTGCCAAGTTTGATCTCTCGTTAATTGATGTTGCGAGAACCACTTTTAAACAAACTAAAAGAATTAGGAGCGTTCATCGATGAATGAAAAAAGTTACGGCTTACTAAAAGGGAAAAAAGGAATTATCTTTGGGCCATTGGATAAAAGCAGTATCGGTTGGCAGATTGCCCTCGCCGCTTATCGGGAAGGCGCCCAATTTGCGGTTTCCAATATCAAAGTTGCATTCAGACTAAGTAATATTGAAGAATTATCAAAACAATGTGGCGATGCTCCCTTAATTACCTGCGACGCCAGCTCTACAGAAGATTTAGACAACACTTTTGCTGAAGTTAAAAGCCAATTCGGTTCAATCGACTTCATTATTCATTCCATTGGCATGTCTCCTAACGTTCGTAAGAAAAAAGGCTACCAGGAACTGAATTACGATTGGTACCACAAGACACTGGATGTTTCTGCAATGTCATTGCATCGAATGATCTCAGCGGCAATGCAAGCGGAGGTGCTGAACAATGGCGCTAGTATAGTTGCCTTAAGTTACATTGGCGCCCAGAGAATCTTTTCAAAATACTCAGACATGGCCGATGCGAAAGCTTTGCTTGAAAGTATAGCCAGAAACTTTGGATCCAGGTTAGGCAATCGAGGAATTCGTGTGAATACTATCTCCCAAAGCCCAACAAAAACCACAGCAGGTAGCGGCATTGAGGGATTCAATCACCTGTACGATTTTGCGGAAAAACTATCCCCTCTCGGAAATGCCAGCGCAGAAGAATGCGCCGATTTGGTTGTTGTATTACTCTCCGATTTAACCCGGAAAATCACCATGCAAAACATTTATAATGATGGCGGTTTTAGTTCCATGGGAATTAGTGATGCGCTGATAGAATCTGTGTATGGTGAGAAGGATAGTTGATTATTCCGAAGGCAGGATAAGCGGAGGATAATAACTTGTTTTAAATACTATTTATCCAGTACCCTGGTCTTCTGTGTTGGTGAGCTATTGCAAGAATGACGATGTCGGGAGATTGTAAAGAATATAATATTTGTAGGGAAATTTGTGAACTAAGCATTTTCTGATTTCGCTTCTTTCAAATGGCCATGCCTTTGGGTACTTTATAATGCGATCAATGGCTTTTTGAATTTCTTTTTTAAACCTTCGACCTAATCCTTGTTGTTCTAATTCATAGAAGTATATTGCTTCTTCGAGTTCTTTATGAGCAAAGTCGGATATTTGAATTTTCATTACTTTGTATTTTTTTCATCAAATATTTCCTCATATGATACCGTTTTTAATTTTCCTTGTTTGTAGGCTTCTAACCGTTTTTCTGCCTCAATAGCCCAAATTCCATCAATGGTTTTGTCAGGCTCGTCTAGACTATTCAATAATCCTTCAATTAATAAAAACTTATCAGCAGGTTTCATTTTTAAAGCTTGTTCAAGAATTGTTTTTGGATTTCCCATAGAAAACTCCTCGTGCTTGTTCTTGGTCGAGATTCGTTAAGTAATAAATAGGAAATATTAACTACTGAATCAAATAAAGATTTAGCTGATTGAGCGCTAATTTTTCTTAAAAGTCTATTCGGATAAGTGCGGAGCCACCCAACTCTAATCCATCCACAACACCGAGTATCCCGACATGTCCGATGTGAAAGCTTTGCTTGAAAGTATAGCCAGAAACTTTGGCGCCAGGTTAGACAATCGAGGAATTTGTGTGAATACGCTATCGCAAAGCCCAACAAAAACCACAGCAGGTAGCGGAATAGAGGGCTTCAATCATCTCTATCTCTATGACTTTGCGGAAAAATTATCTCCCCTCGGTAATGCCACAGCAGAAGAATGCGCCGATTTGGTCGTTGTGCTGCTATCTGATTTGACCCGCAAAATCATCCTACAAAATATCTATAATGACGGCAGTTTTAGTTCAATGGGAATTAGTTAGTGATGCATTGCTGGAAAGTGTGTATGGGGAAAAGTGAAAGTGGTTTATTCTCATGAAACTTAAGGGTTAGTTTGAAAACGAAGAGACTTTATTTGAGAACTGAACTTATCGCGTAACATTCGGACATAGATTTGTTCACTCTTAAATCATCCGCAAATACTCGCTCGATGTACGGTGCAAACTTAATGCTCGTGTTCATAACATGCGTGTAGTCCATTTTTTCTATAGTTTAATTATATTTCCCCCACCCAACACAACCGAGAACCCTTAAGGATCAATTTTCATCAAAATCGGATTAAACGCCTTCGAGGAAACCACCACTCGATCACCAATATTGAATTGCCGCGCTTCTTCATCTGAAGCAATTACTTTTACAATGTTATTTCCAATAGAAATTGTTGCGATATAAACGACATCACTTTTTTGCAACGCCAGGATTTTGCCTTCAAACTTAAATTTACCGCTTAATTTCCTGTCTATGAAAATATCAGCAGGATTTCCGGTCTTGGTGATTTTTCCTTTATCAATCACAAACACTCGGTTCGATAGTTTAAATATTTCCGCGAAACTGTGGCTAACCAGGATCGTCGTGATGGCAAATTCGTGATGGATCTTTAAAATTTCATCTTGCAGCTTGGATCTCATTTCCATATCCAAAGCTGATAAAGGTTCATCGAGAAGGAGAAGTTTTGGTTTGCGTACCAAAGCACGAGCCAAAGCAACCCGTTGTTGTTGTCCTCCTGAAAGCGAATTGGGCTTACGGCTTGCCAGGTTTTCCAGGCCCATTAATTCTAACAAAGTATCGATGATTTGGAAATCCTTTTTTGAATCTAACGAATATTCGAGATTTTTCCGCACGGTCATGTTGGGAAATAAAGCATAGTCCTGGAAAACCAGACCGATCCCTCTTTGTTGGGGAGTTAAATTCACGCCATGTTTACTGTCATACCAGACTTCATCATCGACATGGACCGTGCCAAAATCGGGATTCAACAATCCCGCTAAAATCCGTAGTGTCGTGGTTTTGCCCGCACCGGATTTACCATACAAGGTAATGAATTCATTATCATTAATCTCCACATCCAGGTTCAGTTGAAATTCACCTTCTGGATCTTGTAGGGTTTTTGTAACTTTAATTTTTATCATTAAATTATGAAAGATATTTATCTTTTGGGTAAGTTTGTTTATATGGAACCCTTCCGGGGTTCTTCAATTTTTATTGGCGAATAGTGTTACAAATATTTACCCTACCGCGGTAATTGTGGATACAAATTCACCAAAAATAATCGTCTTTTCCTTTTTTTTGGTTTTTTCTTTTATCTTTTTTCTTTCTTCATTCTTCTTCCTCCGTGTCCTTCATGTCTCTTTGAAAATATTTCAATCCTAAAATGCCTTCAAATACCTGCGATTAAAAATATAAACTGCAAGTAAAATGACAAACGTGATCGCAAATAAAATCAATGAATAATAATGTGCATTGTCATAATTGAGGGCTTCCACCTCGTCGTAAATAGCTATTGAGGCAACCCTGGTTTTACCGGGGATACTCCCACCAATCATCAAGATCACGCCAAATTCACCAACAGTATGTGCAAAACTAATGATGATGCCGGTTATTAAGGATGGCTTAATATTAGGGATCAGCACATGCGTAAACGTTTTCAGTTTAGATTTTCCCAGTGTGTAAGATGCCTCCATAATAGAAGCCGGTAAACTCTGCAATCCTGCTTGAATGGGATTAACCATAAATGGTAAACTATAAATCATGGAAGCGACCACAAGTCCTTCGAATGAAAACACCAATTGAATATCAAAAACCGATAGCAAAAATCTGCCAAAGAAATTTTCCGGATTAAAGGCAATGAGCAAATAGAATCCGATTACGGTTGGAGGCAGAACGAGTGGCATACTCACTAAAGTTTGCAGCAAATATTTACTTTTATTCTTCCAATACGTTAACCAATACGCCAGGGGCAATCCGATTAACAAAAGGAAAAAAGTTGTAATGATAGCGAGTTTGAATGTCAGAATTAGTGGCGACAGGTTGAATTCCAATTCAATCTCCCTCTAAAATTGAAACTTCATTCGCTTTGATTAATCCAACGACTTCATCCCCTTTCTCCAACTTCAAACGATTTGCCGAACGAGTTGTGATGATGGATCCAATATCGACTCCTTCATAATCTAAGACTAACCTGGTTAAGACTTCACCCTTTTCAATATGTTTAATAATTGACTGAACCCGGTTCCGTAAACTTATTTCACCGGAAAGATTCTTACCGATAGCAACCTCAGTTTCCTTGAATAAAATGGTCACTTGATTTCCAATTTTTAGATAATCAGCTGTCTCGGGAGTCTCAATAACCACACACGAAAAAATATCGTTTTTGACTTTTAAATCAACCAATGAGATATCTTTTGAAGAATCGATCCGAACAATTTCAGCCTTGAGTTTATTCATGGCAATCGGTAACCGTTCTTTTTGAAAATATCTTTGGCCCTATCTGAGAAAAGGAAATCATAAAATAACCTGCTCTCTTCAGGATATTTTTGTAGTCCATGCTTCAAAATAACCACACCCTGATCGATTGGCATATAATCGGCTGGATCAATTTCCAGCCATGCGCCTTTCCCAAGCAATTTCTCGGACAACACCGCAGATTTTGCCGTGAAGCCGATATCCACCACTTTGGAATCCACGTACTGATTAACTTGTGCAATACTTCCGGCATATACCAGCTTGTCTTCGATTGCATCAAAAATTTTGTGGAGATGTAAAACTCTCAAAGATTCCCGGCCATAGGGAGCGGTTTTAGGTTTGGCTATAGCAATTTTCTGTACTCTTTCATCTTTTAAAACCGAGACCAGATCCATCAATTCCAGATCTTTTCGTGTCCACAATACCAAACTGCCATGTGCATAAATTTCAGGTTCTGTAACAGCTTTTTTATTTGCAAATAAGAATTCAGGATATTTCATGTCTGCAGACAAAAATACATCAAAGGGAGCGCCATTATTAATTTGAGCCGTTAACTTTCCGGATGAACCGATCACTGTGTTTAGTGGAATGCCTGTTTTTTTGGTAAATTCTTTTTGAATTTCTTCCATGGTAAACTGAACATTTGCGGCAACCGCAATAGTTAGTTCTTGTGCATAGACCTGGATTGCTAAACTCAGGAAGAAATTAAAAAGTATTATTATTTTTGTGATAGACTTCATATTCTAATGTTACTTTTAAGCCTTGCAATTTAAACAAATGCGTACTATTATTCAAACGTTTATTGGCTAGGGTCATTTAACAATTACAAAACTCAAGGAGGAAAAATCTTGCCTTTTACAAGTTATATTTTTTGGATCAATAGATTTCTCATCGTAAACTCCGTTCGACTACGTTCACGACGCTGCCTCGAAACGACAGCTAATTAAGGTATTTTCAGAATGTTTATTACATACTAACATTTCTCACTTGAAAATAACGGAACTGGATCAATGTTGACATTATATTTAGCGATATATTCAAACAGTTCAAAATCTTTTTCTTTCTGGTCTTTAATGATTTATCTACGTACTTTTTCAATTAGGAATCGAAGTTTATCTAAGGAAATATTTCAATAATCTTACGCCAAAAATATTGAATGAATGCTTTATTTTAAGACGTTAAATTTCTCATAAAATGTTGATTGATTCAGATAAAAATCAGTTTAAAAAAATATTTCTTTAATTTCAATATAAACACAGAACGTATGTAGATAGAAGAATGATGGTTATAAAAACAGCTAAAGCGGTTGAAACCATTCATAATCCTATTAACACCTGGCTTAAGCCAGGTGTTAATGACAAAAAAACAATAAGTTATAACCGTTTCAACGGTTTTAGAAGCACTAGCCATTTTTATTTATCGCTTTATAAATCTTGTTCATCATGCTAATCCTGTCTGATCGCATTTCCGTTTTAGTCTGTGCAAGTCTGTGGCAAAGAATAAGTACGCCATTATTATGATGATCCAAAAATAATCTATAATTGTAAATCTTCAGTTGGAGTATCCAATATGATTTCAATACAAGAAGCATCTAAAATCATTCAAGATCATTTACCGGAAAAAGAAATAACTTCGGCAAAATTGCAAGATGCGTTAGGGTTAATATCTGCAGAAGATATTCTTGCACCGGAGCCTTCACCCCGTTATACCAACAGCGCCATGGATGGCTTTGCATTGCGATGGGATGATATCCGATCCACTTCATCTGCAAACCCGGTGTCTCTCAAAATCGTTGGAGAAAGCCAGGCGGGAATACCATTTCAGGAAAAATTAATATCGGGTAAAGCTGTTAGAATCAGTACAGGCGCCATGGTGGCTGAAGGTGCTGATACGGTTGTCCCAATTGAAGAAGTAGAAGTAACCGGCTCAATGGTTAAGATTTTGCAGGTTAAAAAGAAGGGACAAAATATTCGCTATGAAGGTGAGGAATTTAAAGCAGGCGATCTTCTAATCCCCAAGGGTATGGAAATCCATCCCCCCCAGATTGCTTTATTGGCTTCAGTAGGCTTATCTCAATTATCCGTCTATGCGAGACCACAAGCAGCCATAATTGTTACCGGAACTGAACTTGTCCCATTTGATCAGCCTGTACAACCTTGGCAAATTCGCGATTCAAATGGAATCATGCTGTCCACAGCACTGCAACAATCCGGCGGTTTAGTGAAAGCCGTGGAAAAAGTTCCTGATAGCCTGGATCAAACAGTCGAATTACTTGAGCGGATTATGGAAAATTGCAACCTCATCATTTTATCTGGCGGTGTTTCAGTGGGACCTCACGACCATATTAAAGAAGCGGTACAGAAAGTGGGATTCGAAACTTTATTTTGGCGAGTTCGGATAAAACCAGGCAAACCGCTTCTGTTCGCTAAAAAAGAGAATACTCTTTTGTTTGGATTACCCGGAAATCCCGTTTCAGCATTTATGTGTTATTCCTATTTTATCCATCCAATGATTCATCAGCTATGTGGAAAAGTTAAGACCGCTTTCCCCTTGCAAGCGGAATTACAAGAGCCTATTCAAAACAAATTAAACAGAGCTCATCTTATGCGTGTTCAAATCACAACAAATTCACAAGGAAAACCAATAGCTTATCCTTTGGAGAAACAAGGTTCGCACATGATTTCGACCATTGTCAATGCGAATGGGTTTATACTCATTGATGCTGGTGTATCTTTGTACGAGGGCGAACTTATCGACGCTTTTTTATTTCCCTGGGTGGTAACAAAGTAACAAAGGCACAAAGGCACAGAGTAACAAAGAAAAAAAGAAAAAATAGATGCATTGACATTTTTTATTTGCGATAAGTTATTAAAACCTTCGTGGCTACATTGACTTTGATGATTAGAAATGGCGTCTTCGCAATTCAAGCCTGGATCCATCTAATATTCCGGGAACCGGCAAGTTTTATACTGACGAGCAGATAAACACAAGACAGGTTAAACTAATCATAGGTTTGCTGTTAAAACCCAATTCCTCTTATCAAGAAATTATAGCTAATAAGGTATATCAAAAAGTAGTTTGAGAAAATAACTTGGTCATTCGTTAGATTACTTAGATTATTTTATGTGGCTCAACAAAATACGTGATTGCATAACAAATTACACCACCTCATTAATATCTATAAGCATATAAGCGGTAATCCACGGATTTAAGGATTTAGCACCCTGGCGTTTTATATTGATTTTATAGGATATCTGCATATATTAACGCACTTCGTCAAACAAGGATGGTTAAACATAATTCTGAGATCAGTCAGCGTACAATTAATCAAATCGAATTGTTGTTAAAAATTTATCTTATGAGATAGGTAAAATAATGGGATCCACTCATGTTACAGTCACAATACGTAACCCTGCTGAATCTAACAAGAGTTGGGAAGGACTTTTTCTCGTGGATACCGGTGCTATAGATACTCTCGTTCCAGGGCAGCATCTTAAAAGTATAGGTCTAAAACCCAAAGGCCAAAGAATTTATGAACTCGCCGATGGCAGTAAAATCAAAATGGATATAACTACCGCTGACATTGAATTTATGGGTGATTTCGTAGGTGGAACTGTCATTTTTGGAGGAAAAGACGTTGAGCCTATTCTCGGTGTGACTGCACTTGAATCTGCGGGCATCGAAGTTGATCCGAGAAATCAACGACTTAAACGCCTTCCAGCGACGCGTCTGAAACTGATAAACAGGAAAATATAACAATTTAGTAAGTTCTAACGAATTCTATTATTTACTCCAATAAGAATTTTTTTGGATAGCTGCTAAATCTTCTTTCGTGTTAATATTAAGAAAAATTTTCTCCTCATAATCCGGCATTAATTCAGGAATGGATATTTTAGGGATATCATTATTTTGAATGAATGCATGAATTGTAAAAACTTTCTTGTGAATTGCATCCCTTAATTTACTTTCATATGTTTTTGGCCATATTGCTACCAGGGATTCTACGCCGTTTTCTGAAACTGCAATAACAGGCTTGTTTTCCCCATAATTATCATAAAGCAATCTATACACTTCTGCCGTTAGAAAAGGCATATCACAAGGAATGGTTGCGACTAAATTTGTTTGTGCTTTCACCAAAGCTGTATAAATCCCACCCATTGGTCCACAATGTGGGATGATATCGGAATAACAAGGTATGTCAATTTGGTCAAAGTAATTTTCCTTGCCATATACCAGGAATTGAGAAAACCCGATCTCTTTTGCAAGGACAATCGAATAGTCAATCATTTGTCGAGAATTTAGAACAGCCAACCCTTTATGCTCTCCAAACCTGGCACTTTTTCCCCCTGCGATGATGGCGGCAGATAAGTTTTCAAACATATATAATTAAATGTTTTATCAGAAATCCAACTTTGATTTTGAGTCAAGATTTTTTGCGATTAAATAAAATTACTTTGATTTAAAATTCGAAATCCAAAATTCTAGATTCTAAACAATATCGAAAATTCCAATGTACAAAATTAAAAACAGGGCAAAATTGATTGACTCTCCTCAATAGGTTTCTTCGTTTTGTTTGGTGTATTTGGAATTTGTTTAGAATTTCGATATTAGCATTTCGAGTTTATTAAGCTTGTTTTTCTTGTCGGTTGAGGCGAAGCTTCGCTAGTGATTACTGTGAAAACCGACTTTCTGTTGACCTCAAATGATGTTTATAATATAATATTTATTTATGGAATCAATGTATCGGTTTTCAAGATTCGAAAGAAAGCTGGTTTTTAGAGTCAACATACAATTACAAATTAGACATCGTATAATTTGTACCATAATTCGCATTGATGAATTGAAGCGCATAACTAATCGCAGCGCGTGTGGATTTAAATAAGTTCTCATCTGAATAAAAAATGTGGTCTTCGCCAATTACTTTATCCAAACCTGATTCGTGAATAATCTTTTTAACTTGCCCGCCAGCTCCTGAGATGAGCAACAATTTGCCTTGTTTTTCTAAATCCTTATAGATTTTCATAAATACCATCATAGAAGTTGCATCCAGGCTAAAGGCTCTTTTCAATCTAAGTATAATCACTTTTACCGCATTTCGTTGAGCAATCTTTTGAATATCATCATCCACAGAATCTACGCTGGCAAAAAAAACATCTCCTTCAACATGGATAATGGTAAGCTCAGGAATGGAACTTTGATTAGATTCAGTTTTTTCTTTGAACCCGAACTTATCATCGTATATCAACTCAACAAGGTTAGGCTTCTTTACCCTGCGAAGGAACAGGACCAGGGAAAACCCCACACCAATATAAATTGCAGTGACCAATGAAAAAAACAGGGCAGCAAAAAAAGTTGCAAGAATAGCTAATGAATCCACATTCGATGAGCGAAGAGCCATTTTAACGTATTTCCAATCAACCATATTGCTTGCAATCAACATAACAATACCAGCCAAAGCCGCTAATGGGATGTGTTTAATAACCGGACCAAAAAATAACACGGCAATTGCAACAAAAATACCGGCCATAATATTCGCCATTTTTGTCTCTGCACCTGCTCTGTAGCAAAGTAAACTCCTGGTAAATGAGCCCGAAACAGGTATTCCGCTAAAAAAGGATGTTGCAATTTTTGCAAGTCCCTGGCCTCTAAATTCTTTGTCAACTTGCAGCTTATCACCAGCAAAGTCTGCTACTATTTTGGCTGCAGACGTAGCTTCTGCTAATCCTATAAATGCTATCGCTATTGCGCCTTGCATCAGAGTTTGAATAGATTCCAACTCAAATAGTGGCATGCTTAAAGGTGGCAGAGACCTGGGGATATCTCCCACCACTTTGACTGTATCTCCAAGATCAAATATCACAACAATTGCCGCTGACAATAAAATAGAAATCAGGTACGACGGTAAAATGGGAATTCCTGAAGTTGTTTTTGGGCTTAGCCTATTAATAAGGAGTGTTAATAAAATAGATCCAATTCCCACCAATAAAACAGTTGGTTGAATTTGATCCAAACTGTTAAATATGTGTTTTACTCCCTCAAATACAGAGGAATTAGTATTTTTTGAAAATCCCATTAAATTGGGCATCTGGTTGACAATGATAAAAAGGCCCGCCCCGCCGATAAAACCAGCTAATACTGAGCGAGAAAGAAAATGAGTTAAGTTGCTCAACTTTAAAAGTCCGGCACCTAGTTGCAAACATCCAGAAAGGAATCCCAATAGAAAAACCATCTTCAAAAATTGGTCATCAACAGAATATAAAGCCAGGGTGCTGGCAATAACTATTGATGTGGCATTCGTTGGCCCAGTGTTCAGATGACGTGATGAACCAAAAATCGATCCGACAATTGAACCCACCATAAAAGCGTACAAACCATATTGCGGTTCAACACCAGCAATAAGTGCATAGACCATCGATTGCGGGATTGCCACAAAGGTGACGGTGAGCCCAGCGATAATATCACGGCGAAATAGTGTTTTGTTATAAGTTCGAATATGATCGGTTATTTTGGAGATTTCCATATAAGTAATAAATGACGTTTTAAGGGGAAAAAGCTTCTAAAAATGATTAAAATTGAAGAACCGCTTATAATAACGCTATCACCAGCCGCCGGCCACGAGCCAGGAACAAAAATCAAACAAGCGTTATTCCCGGTCGGCTGGATGAATTTGTAAGCTGTCTAATTCATGTTGATCATCGTAAGTATCCAGAAAGACCTGAAGTTTATCGAAAAGGCGATCAAGTTCTTTCTTGAGTTTTTTATTTTTCGTATGATTTGCCTCGGCTGCTATGTACCCCTGAATTTCCTCGATGTCCCCAATGACAGTTCGACTTTAATCCTTTTGCCGTCTACTAAAGCCAATTTTGCAAAGTCTTGATCGCAGAATGTCTCATCACGGATGATATCCCGTTCACGTAAGGTTAGCATGACAGGTAATTTTGTTCCGTATGGTATTTTCTTTCGTTTCATTATCCAGCTAACTAGAGCATATTATAAATCGATGTAAAACATCTCTTCCGATGGACGGAGCGGTCTATTCAGCCAAAGCGGCCTTCTCAATCCTCCTGGACCTGGCGCCGGACGAGTTTTTTTCAACCATTCTTTATAAATTTCAAAGGAGCGATTGGTATCGACCACCACATCGCCATATTTATCTTCCGGATGCGCTTTCTCAATTCTCACCTTTTGATGCCAGCAATGCATACCGCTGACTGGATCCGGATGAACAGGGAAAGTGAGATTTTGATGTACACCGCCATCGCTCCAAAAGATACGGGACGAATCCGGATCGTTGCTTTTATAGGGGCGGATGCCATCCAATTGCCTCATTTTCCATTTGCCATTTTTCATTTGTTTGATGGAAACCAAATTGGTTGCCCATCGATTTCCCTTAGCATCTTGTGGCCGCCGCCACCTGCCGAGATGGTGAGAACACGCCACGATGCCCGGTTTCATCCCTTCTGTTAGCCAAACCCGATCGACAAAATAACCGATGTCTGTATTTACCCGCAGCAAATCCCCTGTCTTTATTCCCAGGTCTTTTCCATCTGAAGTATGCATCCAAATTGGATTGCGATTCGAAATTTCCATAAGCCATTTGGCATTACCAGATCGGGAATGAATCAGGGTCGGTAACCGAAAAGTTGGCACCAATGGGAACTCTCCTTTGCTTCGATCCATTTGATCCGGATGAACATGACTTTTTATATAAATTGGAATTTTATATTCTGGCCAATTCCAATCGACCATCGTTTGGGAATAAAACTCTTGCTTTTTAGAAGGCGTCGGGAATCCGGCATAAGATTTTCCATCCGCAAAAACACCGACAATTTTTTCTTTCGTTTTAATCGTTCCCGTTTTTGTATCCACCTTAGTTTTCTTTAATTCTTCTTTTGTTAGCGGTTTTAGATGCTTATGATATGAAGTTTTCTCCACCTCAAAAGCGCCGTAAATTCGCATATATTCCAGTGGAGTCAACTTTTTTTCAGCCGCTTTTTCCGGCAACCCAGGTACATTATCAAAAACGAATTGATAATATTCATCAATGGTGATTTTTTCTCCCTTTCTATAAGGGGACATAAAATGTTTTTTAATCCCCAGGCTCCCATCCGGATCAATCCGCCAGGATAATTCGACCCAAAACTCGTCCTCCTCCCACACTTCTCCAGGGTTAGCCTCATAAGTAAATTGGACAGGATTACCCATTTTTCGAGCAGCCTCACGCAAAACAGGTTGACGAAAAGCAATCCACATGCCGGAATGGGTCTCGTAGCTGATCAAGTCATGCCGCTCGCTTGCATGGCCCATCGGCAGAACATAATCCGCAAAAAACGCTGTTTCATTCCAGGTGGGTGTTAAGGCAGCGTGCAGGCCAATTTTGCTTTCATCCTGTAATACTTCAATCCAGGTAAAACCATCAGGAAAAGACCATACCGGATTAAAAACCCGGGTGAAATACACATCCAGTTTACTTCTCCCCTCTTTCAAGAAATGCGGCAATAGAAAACTCATTTCGTAATGTGCGAGCGGATATTCGTTTGGAAAATGCAATTCATTCCAGAATTTTTGTGCGGGTGGCTTATCAAAGACAGTTGGTTTAAATTTGTTCCAACCGCTTGGCGACGTCCCCCCCACTGTTCCGACACTACCCGTGAGCACATTCAAAAAATGCAAACAGCGCGAAACAGCCCAGCCACCTAAATTTCCGCTACCCGCACTGCGCCAATTATGGGATGAAAATCGACTTCCGGCTTCACCTATTTTGCGTGCGACCTCAATAATGGTCTCGGCATCAATTCCGCTTTCGTTAGCGGCGAATTCCGGTGTGTATTCCTGGTAGGTTTCTTTCAGCAATCGAATAAAATTAGCAAAGTTTACTTCTACAGTTGGATGTTCTTTTTGCAGAAACTCTTGCCAGTTTACCCAATCATGTAAATATTTTTCATCGAAAAGGCTTTCATCGAGAATCACTTTTGCCATGGCCAAAAGCACGGCCGCTTCACTGCCTGGATAAGTAGGCAGCCAATAATCAGCCATACTGGCGGTATTGGAGAGCCGTGGATCCATAACCACCAATTTGCAACCGTTCATTAATCCTTCTATTATTCTTTGTGCATGAGGGTTAAAATAATGTCCGGACTCAAGATGAGCAGAGATCAGCAATATTAATTTTGCATTGGCATGATCCGGAGAAGGCCGGTCGAAACCATGCCAAATCGCATAACCAAATCGCGCACCGGCAGAACAAATATTGGTGTGGCTGTTGTGGCCATCCACACCCCAGGACTGTAGTATTCGATCCATATAACCCTCATGACCCGGTCGACCAACGTGATAAACGACTTCATTATTTCGTTTCTCCTGAAGCGCTTTTCGTATTCGTCCCGAAAAATCATCCAAAACTTCATCCCACGAAACGCGATCCCAGCCACCTTCCCCGCGCTTGCCTTTTCGTTTCATCGGATAAAGGATTCTGTCCTCATCATTAATTTGATTGATCGTTGCCGGCCCCTTAGCACAATTCCGCCCTCGGCTGGCTGGATGATAAGGATTGCCCTCAAATTTTCGGACAGTCATAGTCTCTTTGTCGACGTAGCTTAGTAAACCACAGCCGGCTTCACAATTAAAGCATGTCGTTGGTATGATCATATAATGCTTGGGGTCGCGTCGCGGCCAGCTTTTCGCTTCATATTCAACCCAATCGTCCCACTTTTCGATAGGAGGAAAATCCGTTAGCTTGCCAGCTTCGGTTAAACTTTGAAGATCGGGTCCAGTTTCTGTATGTAGATTTGGAATGAGGTGCAGTTTCTCGGCTATTTTTTCAATTAGATTTCCCGAATTCCGGTCGGACATTAAATTCTCCTATTGGTAACCAAAAAATATATGATAATAAGCATTTGGCAATTTTGGCGCTTTAGGCGCTTTCCTAACTTAATGGAACCAGTTGCGGCGCCAGCACCCAGATATGTTCTGTGAAATAGATCCCCATCAAAATCAACAAACCCACAAACGGCAATAATTCCGGGCTGCCCAACAAAACAAAGAATAATGGAACGATATTGCCCATAATGACAACACCCACTTTGAATAGCCTCTTGAACCGTCCACGTATTATCATATCTACAACGACCTTTGAATCTGCTGTCGGGTGTGGTGTAAATAACTCCACACTAATAATCAGTAAGTTTAGAATAATAAACGTGTAAAAAACATGATCCAAATAAGTATGCCAACTTTGATCAAATCCGGCTATGGGTGACAGAAAAGCAAAAATAGCAGCACCAGCTAGCATTGTGTGAACGATCATATGAAACGGTAAGATCGGACTCTGCCAAAAATCGCGGCCTTTAGCCTGGGCAAGTAAGAATGCGGTATAAACAGAAGTTATAACTGCGACGATTGCACAAAGCCATTTTACCAAAATTTCCAGATTGGTTAATCCGCTTAACTTTGTAATAATCCCGGCGGTCAACAATCCACCATAAAAAGTGATTGCATAGCCACCACGGACCAGCCAGGATCGCCACTGGGGTCTTAGCAAAACATAAGCAAATCTAAATGGCTGATCCAAGTCCTTAATTAGCAGAATATTGGTTAAAACAAGAAATAACAATCCCAGGCTCAATCCAAGCCATTGAACTGGGTCGCTAACCGAAGAAAAACCACCCACGAATGCCAGGAAAGGAACCAGGAATGCACCCGTTGAAACCGCTTTGGTCCAGATATAAGCCGGCACTTCCCAACCCCACAAGACTCCTTTACCCGGACTATCATAAACTCGCTTGGTTGTTTCTTCGACAACATCTTTGGCTTTTTGTTGGATAATTTCGCTACCTTGGCTTTCAGGAACTAGCACTTTTTCTTTGGGGTTTTTCTCACTGGATAGCCATTGTTTATCATCACCGTTACTGCCGGTTAATTGATTGAGCAATTCTTGTGGATCAGAACTTGCAATCCGATTTTCAGCATAGCTGGCAAAATGGCCGACTCCGGAGATTTGTGAGTTCCACATATAATCACTCGATTGATCTGTTGCAGCTGGATTTAAAGACGCCTCATCTCCATCGATATAGAACAATTTAGGTTGAGTTCCTTTTTCGACTTTCCTTGCCGTGACTTTCTCGTGAGCCAATAGTTGAGATATTTCCGATTGCGGATCGTCCATATCACCGGAAATGATCGCATGAGTTGGACAAACATTTACACAAGCCGGCTCTAAACCAATATCTACTCGATGGGCGCAATAGTTACATTTTGCCGCTGTATCCGTTTCAGGGTCGATGTAAAGCGCGTCGTAGGGACAGGCTTGCATGCAAGCTTTACAGCCGATACAGCGACGTTTATCAAAATCGACGATGCCGTCTTCACGAGTGAATAAGGACCCGGTAGGACAAATTTCCACACAGGGCGCATCCGCACAGTGGTTGCAGCGCATGACCGAAAACAAGCGGCGTGTGTTTGGGAATTCACCCTTCTCAATATATTTAACCCAGGTTCGATTGACACCCAGAGGAGTATCATGTTCTGCTTTACATGCTACAGTACAAGCGTGGCAACCAATACATCTACGGTTGTCGATAATGAATCCAAATTGCATTTAACGATCCAGGTTAGTTTTCATTGTTTTGACCAAGCTCTGCTTAAGTATCTTGAAAATATCTGAAATACCTTGGCCAGCACGCGATATTTGAATTTTTTTAGTGAAATATTGTCTTGCCGATCATGATATGGTTATTACAAGATAGTTTTTGATTTTAGTCAGGAGATATTTCCGTTTCTACGATATTGAATTTTACAAATTGATAAGTTAAAAATCAATGATTTTTTGACTTTGTTTGTATATTTGTGTAAATAGATAATTTTGTCGCATTTGAAACTACCCAATTGTTTCAATTGTGGTCGTCGCGTTTGGAGAGAAATTTGTAGTGGAGGATGGTTTGCCGATCATTTAATAATTGTCCCCGTAATTTTCCTAATTGTGCCTTTGCATCCTCTCAAATATCAAAGAATATCGATTTTTAATCTTTGTATCACGAAAATAACTCTTGTATGGAATTTATCCCCCAACGCCTGGTACCATCTATTTTTTTATGTAAATACTATATGTAAATACTATTAGTTTAGTAGAATCCTCGGCCATTGTTGCATATGCCTTGGTTTTAATATCCGATCATGGGGCAGGCGAGCCCGCGTGCATCCAGAACCTTGTCGAATGTCATTCTCATACTTAATCCCTTCTTATGATTCCTCAACTCATGCGGTGCTCAAGTCGACTCTGTTTCGTAGGCTTGCGCCAACGCGCAGACGTTTTTTCCTAGCTCAAGCTCACTCGCCTTAACTTCGTCGACGAGAAGCAGGCCCGCGTTTACCCGCTTGATCTCAACGTACTGCGACGGGAACTCCGGTAGGCTTCCCAAAATGTACTGTACAAACGCATCTTCGCTCTTCTGGGCCATGTGCAGGCCCTCGTTCTTCTCCTTTAGCTCGCCCAAGGAAGCCATGAAAAGCCCGGCGACGTTGGCTTCGCGTGGAGTGCTGAAGTGACCCGGTAGCACAAACGTCGTGTCGGGAAAATCGAGTAGTCTTCTTAGGGAGTGATAGTGCAGCCCCGCCCAGGTCTCCCCACGTCCACCGAGATCCGGACGGGCGATCGAGTTGATAAAGATGCTGTCACCGGTGAACAAGTACGCTTCATTCAGAAGATAGGCCACATTACCAAGTGTGTGACCTGGGATATGTAGGGTTTGGATTTTCGCCTTGCCGACCGAGAGCGCCTGACCGTCACGCAGGTACTCGAAAGGAATGCGAGCTGGTAGCATATCAAGGAGGTGGATGCCGTCGTAAGGGTGGAGGTAGTACCGTCGGTTGAGCTGTTTGGCCAGCTTTGACCCACCGCTAATATGATCGGCATGGCCGTGGGTCTCCATGATGTGTTCAATTTGGAATCCTTTCGCGCTCGCGATGTCGAGGTATGTTTCGATATGGCGCAACGGGTCGATGACCACCGCTTGGCCATCGCTTACGATGATGTAACTCAAGCAGCCACGCGCTGGCCGGCTGATCTGGTAGACGCTCAACTCGCGGCTTTCGGTGACTGGGTTGATCTCGTAGAAGTTGCCCCATGCCTGCATGCCACCCTGTAGGTTGAATGCGTCGTAACCGAGCTGACATAGGCCTTCGGCCACGTATGCCGAGGTGTTGCCCTTGGAACAAACGGCCAAGATCGGTCGGTCCTTGGGTAACTGTCCAAGCAACTCGATCTCGATATAGGCAATTATCGACTCGATGAAGTCGTCCTTGCCGCCCTTCTCATACATCTCGAAGTAAGGTACGTTCAATGTGGGCGGTGTTTTCCACCCCTCGATCTTCCAGACGGAGAACTCGTCGCGGTTGCGCACATCAAGAATAAAGAAGTTCGCACGGCGATCCAGATGTTCCTTCTGTTCCCGGACCGTCCACTCCGTCTTTTGTGCTTGTTGTTTGGTCATTTTCTCTGTCTTTCAATCAGGTTGCTCTACAACACGCATGTAACGCTTAATCGTTTCTCAACCTTCCGAGAATATCTTCTTTGCCTCCTTCTTTGCGATAAAAGCCTGGTTATCGATTTTCATCAACTTCATAAATCGCGGCAATGTTAGCGTGATTAAGAGATACGGCTGCTTGAGCTTCGCGAAAAAAGCGACCCTTCTGTGAGCATCTCCAAGAAAATCTGTATACCCTACTATTTTGTATCATATCCTAATCAAAGAAAGTGTGATACCTAAATAAATAGATTTACATCCGCATCTGCGGCGTATTCCAAAAAAGTCGCCGCACCACCAATTTCACATTTATCTATAAAATCTTCTCGTTTAAAACCGAAAACATCCATCGTCATCTGGCAACCGATCAAGCGCACGTTGTCCATCTCAATACACATTTCCCGCAGCTCTTCAATTGTGGCAACACCTTTTTTCTTAAAGGTCTGTTTCATTAAACTTGTAGCAACATTGTCGAAACCGGGAATATTGCTCATCAAAAGATTTGGGATATTCCAATCAATGTTTTGAAAACCTTTCGGGCCAAAAGGCATTTTCATGGGCATGGCAGGATTACCAATCGGGGTAACTGTTGCATCCAATTTTTTCTTTAAAAGCGGTAAACCATAAAAAGTATAAAAAATTGCCACCTCCCAATCCATCGCTCCGGCAGCGCTCGCCATAATAAATGGTGGGTACGCCCAATCTAAAGTTCCTTTACTAGAGATTAAAGCAAGGCGACGAGTGCCATTTTCTTTTGACATGGTTTTGCCTCCATTTAAAATTCAATGAGTTTTTTTGATTACAAAACGGTACAGCGACCCATCCTCACTAGACTCCAGCAGTTCATGTTTGGTCTGGTTTGCCCATGCTTGCATATCGGGCATTGCACCCGGGTCGGTGGAAATCATTTCAAATACATCACCTACTTCTAACTCTTTAATTTTTTTGCTTGTTTTTATAACCGGCTCTGAACATAGTAATCCACTACAATCCAAGGTTTCTTTGATTTCATATTCAGCCATGAAAATCTCCTATATCTTTTTTTGAATTAAAAAACAAGTATGGTCTGGGCGATTTGTTGTTTCTAGTACGGTATGGCCGGTTAATTTACTCCATGCTTTCATATCATACAAAGCTGCAGGATCATTTGATATCATTTCAATGATTTCTCCAGCATTTAATTGTCGAACAGCACAACTTAAGCGGATAATTGGAAGTGGGTCGTATAACCATCGACAATCTAATTTTTTGCTCACCACATATGCCATAGGATAATAATTTAAAGATTTAAAATTTTAGGATCAAGATAATTCTTTTCCCGTGCATAAAATCAATTAGCAAACCAACAAATTCATAATTATTACATGGATGATTTACTTAACTTAAATCACAGCGCAACTCAAGGCTGCAAACAAAAAATATATTTTACTAATCTAAATGTTCATTTTTAGACAGGATAATCAGGATAAAAATCCAGTATATCTTGTTAATCCTGTCAAAAAAGAAACATCTGTTAAAAAGTTTGTTCAAAAAACAAAGTTTTACACTGTATAGCATAAGTGAATGAAAATAGAGAGAACTTGTATTATTTCACCACGAAGGAAACGAAGTTCACTAAGGGATAAAGGGTTCTTTGATTGATTTCATTTTTATACAATTTGAAATTGTTGTCAAAATACAATCCTGGATAACGGACAATATTAAAACGCTTGCTATTCGATCTAGATTCTCCATCGTCAAACCTAATTAATTATTATCAATTTGTTTAATTCTTCTTTCATGCCTTCCCCCAACGAATTCGGTAGTCAGCCAAATATCAACAATACTTTTTGCAGTTTCAAGGTTGATTAACCGCGCGCCCAGTGACAAGATATTAGCATCGTTATGCTCTCGGGCCAGCCTCGCCGACTTCGAATTCCAGCATAGGGTACACCGAACCCCTTTCAGTCGATTCGCAACGATGGCTTCCCCATTGCCGGAGCCACCCAGAATAATTCCTCGTTCGAACTCGCCTTTAACAACCGCTTCGGCAACAGGCCGTATGAAAAGTGGATAATCGACAGATTCAGAGGAATTCGTGCCAAAATCTTTGACCTCATGTCCTTTTTCGATTAAATAAGTTTTAATTTGTTCTTTAAGTTCATACCCAGCGTGATCCGCAGCCATTGCAATTTTCATTGGATTTACTTACCTACTATTTTAACATTTTATTTCTTTGTGGCCTGTGCCTTTTATTCTGAAGGTTTAGCTGCAATGATTTCATTTTCAACCTTCCTGCCCAGAAACTGATTAAACACGCCATTTACAACCATAATGCCCAACACAATAATCGCACAACCAACATAAACATACCAGCCCAATTTTTCATCCAGAAAAACAACTCCGAGAATTACACCGATCACCGGAATCAAGTAAGTAACCATGGATAGATTCGTGGCAGAAGTCATTTCCAGAATATGATAGAATGTTGCAAATGCGATGGCAGAACCAAAAATGGCCAAGGCCAATACCGAATTGATTGCATTCCAGGAAGGAAAATTCATTTCAAATGGTCGATCGATAATAAGTGAAAATGGAAGTAAACAGATCGTAGCCAAAATTAATTGAGCGGTTGGCGCTACTAAAGGCGGTAAACCCCGAAGTTTCTTGCGGGCATAAACTGTGGATATTCCATAACATAAAGCTGCGGCTATGAAGGCGAAAACTCCGAGAGTATCCAGTGTTAATCCTTTCGATAAAAATGGGAAAAACAAAATGACAACTCCCAGGAATCCAAAGATAATTCCGATAATTTTTACAAGATTCAACCGATCATCACTTATAAAAAAATGAGCAATAATGATAGTAAAAATTGGCGTTGTTCCATTTAACACGGCGGCCAGGGCACTGTCAACATGGATTTCTCCCCAGCCAAACAGGACGAAAGGAAGTGCATTGGCAAATACAGCCATAAATGCAAAAGACCGCCAGGTTGCTGGATTAAGCGTCAGTTTTTTACCGCTCGCGCGTAGTATGATATATAAAATTAGCGAGGCGATTCCTACTCGAGCAGTCATTAAGGTAAACGGCGGGATTTCAAGAACAGCTACTTTAATGAACAGAAATGAAGGCCCCCACAAAACAGCCAGGAAAAATATCCACAATAAAACGCGAAGTCCCATTTGCTTAACTTGTATACATGAAGCTATCAATCAACTTTTGCGCTTCAGTTTGGATAAGTTTCCAAGCTCTTTCAACATGTTCTTTCTCGGTTCTCAAATTCGAAATTGCAAAACGAATAATATAAGTTTCTCCAAGTTTTGTATGGGATAAGAAGATTTGATGCGTTGCATTGATCGCCTGTAATAGTTTTTCATTTAGCTGATTGAGTTTATTTTCATCATCCGTTCCTTCAGGATGAAATCGAAAACAGACCGTACTAAATGGCGCCGGCGCCATGACTTCAAACGAGGGGTGATCCTCCACCCATTGGATGAATTCTTTGGCTAATTCCAGGTGGTAACGAATCCGGCTAGCCAATCCTTCCTGACCAAAGTAACGAAGTACAAACCATAGTTTTAACGATCGAAATCGTCGGCCAAGTTGAAATCCGTAATCCATAAAGTTGTCCGTTACTTCGTCATGTTCGGTTTTCAGGTATTCCGGCACTAAGCTGAATGCCTGGCGTAATAACGCAGGTTTTCTCGTATAAAATGCACTTAAGTCGATTGGTACAAACATCCATTTATGCGGATTCATCACAATCGAATCGGCTCGTTCCCAACCATAAAACAGATCCCGTTTTTCCGGCAGGATTGCAGCGGAACCGCCATATGCCGCATCGACATGCAGCCACAAATTTTCACGCTCACAAATATCGGCTATTTCAGAAGTCGGATCTACACTCGTGGTTGATGTCGTCCCAATAGTTGCCACGACACAAAACGGCCGCCACCCTTTGCTGCGATCAGCCTGGATTGCTTCCTGCAATAATGCTGGCTTCATCCTGAAAGCTTCATCAACAGGGATCTTGCAAATTGAATCCATGCCAAAACCCAATGTGATGGCAGCTTTATCCACCGAAGAATGAGCATGTTCGGAAAGATAAATTCTCAGTCGCGGTACATCCGTTCTGCCACACATTCCTTTTTCCCTGAGTTTCAGATCAGTCAACTGTTCCCGAGCAGCCGCGATTGCATGAAGATTACTGGTCGATGCCGTGTCGTAAATGATGCCCCAATATTCTTCCGGAAGACCCAATAATTGGCGCAGCCAATCCATTGTCACTTTTTCCAATTCGGTCGATGATGGACAGGATTGCCATACCATGCCATTGATATTGAAAGCCGAGCCAATTAATTCTCCTAACACTCCGGGAGCCGAGCCACTGGAAGAAAAGTAAGCGAAGAAATTAGGATGATTCCAATGAGTCATGCCGGGCATAATCACTTTATCAATATCCGATAAAATCTTATCCATCGATTCGGACGATACCGGCGGTCTATGGGGTAATTTATTAACAATATCACCAGGTTGAATATTCGGAAGGACTGCGTGTTTATCGATTTCAGCAAAAAAATCTGCAATCCAATCGATTAACTGGTAGCCATATTTACGAAAGTCCTCGGCTGGCATATCGCCATGATTATTAGAAGAATTCATCATTTCCTAATTATAACGTGAGTTCGACATAAGTGAATTCATGGTTCGACTCTGCTCACCATGGCTTAAATTCAGCAGCCTGAGCCCTTCATGCTCAGGATAAACTCGTCGAAGACTGGTAATTTTGCATATTTTCATTACCATTAAATATATCGAACTCACGTCAATCATATTATATTTTTTTCAGTGTTGTTCGTTTTGTTTCTTTTTCACTCTAAACCTAATTGAATTCTAAATGTCGAATCGGCCACAGCATTCTTAGACCAATAATCTGTAAAGATCGAATGGGTGCGTAGCGCTCGTGTTGTTAAAGATTTTGCATTCCTGCCAAATCCACTCGGTTGTGTCTCTTCCCAGGCTACGATCGTATGGGGAAAATCCTTTTCGAAGGTGATTGAGAGCCTGCGTTTCAATTCACTGTATTCGATGGTATAAACCTGCAGTGGATGATCGGAAAGAGAATTATCCGTCAAATCTGTTAAATTTGCTGACGCCTTTTCCACTTTACTTTTTGTATGACGAAACCGGGAAAATAACAACCCGGGAATTATTTCGATATCTCCTTTTGGTAAAGATTCAGGCGATATTCGGATACGGGTCCAAACTTCATCTTCCAAAAGAACAGATTTTATCTTAAAGTTCTGATCGGCTTCGTTTTGGAAATAGGAGTGAAGTTGGACTTCATAATTACGGCCTCTAAGATTCATTTGCGTAAAAGTTTGGCCGCACCATTCCTGGTTAGAACTCGTGACTTTTAATGTTTTTGGATCGTTATGCAAATCAACTGGTGTGAATACCGAAACCATGGTTGAATATGGATAAATTCCGGTATAAAATTTCCGGGTTGCGTTCAACTTGAGAACAGAAGTATAATTCTTACTATCACCAAATTCCTTTTTTACCTGTTCGTATTTCAGGAAATCTTCGGTCACGAAAATCAATACCGCATCTCCCGTATGGATTTCTCCATAGCGCGCCTGGTCGAGTTTGTAGCGCGTAAGCTCAGCTTTACCTTGGTACCAATAGGATTTAAACTGCTCACTTGGAGTTGAATTTGTTTTCTCGTCCGCTATTGCAAAGCTGCATGCAGAGACAATCAACACAAAAAACAAATAGACCTGGTTTTTTATTTTACTATTCATAATACCTCACTTTTTAAAATATCAAAATTTACCAACAGTTCATTTCTATAATTTATTAAACAAGAAAAATCAAATCAGAATTGCAAATATAAAATGATAAGATAAATAACTTTTGGGTAACTTTTGGAAGTTATTTGCGTAATTGCTTTGTTCATAGCTGTAAATACGATCCAGAAAAATTATATATTCACACTAAGCCTTTAGAATATTAGTCACCACAAATATGTTTATTCCTTGCAATAATTCACTGTATTACTAACCAAGACGGAGGTTTCAATGAAACAATCACGATTTACCACTTTTGTCATGGTTCTGGCAGCTTTAGTCATGGTCGCGGCGCCATTAATTGCGCAGAACTTGACTACACCGAGGGCCAGTTCTTATGCATCAGTTTCTCAAAGAATCGGTATCACTGATGTGACGATTACTTACCATCGACCGGGTGTTAAAGGGAGAGCGATTTGGGGTGCATTGGTTCCAAATGGTATGGCCAAAGGTCAAAATTTCAATAATGGCATCGATTTCCCCTGGCGTGCGGGAGCGAATGAAAATACCACGATTACTTTTACTCATGATGTTTCTATTGAAGGGCAAAACCTAGCAGCAGGTAACTATGGATTACATATGCTGCCATCGGAAAATGAAATGACAATCATATTTAGCAAAGATAACATGGCCTGGGGTAGCTTTTTCTATGACCCACATGCAGACGCTTTAAGAGTAACCGTTTCACCTATGAACGTTGATCATCTGGAATGGCTGCAGTATGGCTTCGAGGATATTTCTAATACATCTGCTACTGCATATCTCCAATGGGAAAAGAAAAAGATTCCATTCAAGATTGAAGTGGACACACCAAAGATCGTTCTGAATAATATGCGAAGTGAGTTAAAATCATTGGCCGGATTCCGCTGGCAAGCATATCTGCAAGCCGCAAATTATTGCCTGCAAAATAATATGGCTACCGACGAAGCATTAAGTTGGGCAGATAATTCTATCAATAGAGACAAAAACATCAATAATTTATCTGTTAAGGCCAGGTTGCTGGTTCAAGCAAATAAAACAGCAGAATCCAATACAGCCATCGCCGCTGCTGTGAAATTTGCCAAGAATACCGGTGTTGAAAGTGACCTCAACACAGCCGGTTATTTATATTTCCAAACAGACCAGGTAGACAAAGCTATAGAAATCTTCAAGCTTAATGTTAAGAAACATTCCGATTCATGGAATGCTTATGATAGTCTTGGCGAAGCCTATGCCAAAAAAGGCAAAACCAAGGATGCCGTCAAGAACTACAAAACCGCACTGGATAAAGCGCCGGAAAATCAGAAACAACGCATTCAAGGAGTTTTAGATAACTTGCAGAAAATGACTTCCTCCTAGGGAATTTTAGGTATTGGGTGTAAGGTATAAGCTTATTTACAATACTTATACCTTACACTCATAATTTACTTAATTTCCAAATACCAAAAGACAGATTCCAAACAAATCTCAATTAGGTCGAACTTTGGTTTGAAAATTTAATTTTTTGAATTTGAGGTTTAGTCCTACAATCCCTCCAACTCCAGTTTACAAAACTCATGCGTTTCGTAATCATGCACCCAAAAGTGTGTGCCATCCCTGTTTAATCTTTTTATAAAAACCGGTTGGTTCATAAATAAAATTATCCAATCGAATCTATTTCGTAACTGTTGCTAATGCATTATTGTAATTATCCCAGGGGCTGAAATGATAGGTGGTATTGAGAGAAAACGATAACCGTTTGTGAGAGAACCAGCCCGGATTTTCCTCTTGGGCAAAGGATAGTGAAACCAGTATTTGGAAATTCAGAATTAAGAATATTAATTTTTTTATTACAGTTACTCGCAAAATGAATCCCCAAATATTTTAACTAACTTTACTCAATGATTTCCAGCATAACTCTTTTTTTTGTACTTGCCCCAGCAGCCGCATTGATAAGAGTACGCATAGCATGAGCAGTTCGGCCTTTTTTACCGAGGACTTTTCCCATATCACTCTTAGCTACATGCAATTCATAAATTATGGAACGTTCGCTTTCTAATTCATTAATCCGAATTTCATCCGGATGATCAACCAAATGCTTAACCAGGAATTCCACAAATTCTCTCATGGTGTTAACCTTTTCCATATTGCGTTTATAGTTATCCGCTCTGTTTTGCGGTGGATCTCTTAAGTTACTTTTTTATCAATCGAAAGTTCACAATAATCTCAGATCGAAATTTGAATCCAAATCTTTCAGCAATAAAAATTACTTCCACAGAAAACTGATCAATCTGCTTTCATACAATAGATAAATGGCATCTCCATGCTTCGGTAGTAATCCAAGGTTAAACTGTGCTTGAATAACATAAACCCAGTACTCTTCCTCCGGTTGTCCGGTTCTATTCATCAACCTGCTAATATCATAAGATTGGTAATTCAAGATTTGCCTGGGTAAAGGCCCAGCAATTCGAACGTGTTCTGCCTTGTGAGGAAATCTAGATTCCAACCAAAGTCCCACTTTTTCATATTTGCCAAATCCAGGATTAACCTCATCAATTGGAACTTCGAATTCCACCAGGGCATGAACTCCCTTCGAGCAAGAATCGGCAGCGATCCAACCATTATTAAATAGAACGATTGGCATATAGGGAATAAAGGGACTGCGATCGAAATGAAACATCTTCGTCGTACCGCACATTGATACGCAAAGCATAATAAGGAAAACCCCCACTACAACTAAACGGTTATTTCCGATTCAATTACCTTAAAGATTTACAGTTCAACTACTCCAAACTACAATCTTCGCGTTTCACTTTCTTACTTTTCTTCAGAGCTTTTCAAAAGTGCTTTCCAGCGTTTCCAACCTTCAGCCACTGCTTTCTTATTGGCTTCCGATGCATCATCGGCTTCACCTGCACGCATGAATCCGTGCCTGGCTTGGTCATAAATAACTGGCTCATAGGTTTTTTTGACTTCCTTCATTAATTCAGAAGTTTTGGGAATGGTTGATGTTACCCTGGCATCGTTACCGCCATAGAAACCATAAACAGGACATTGGATTTTAGCAAGGTCTTCTTTATTCTTGGGAGCGCTGCCGTAGAAAACATAGGCTGCAGATAAGTCTTTACGATTGGTAGCGAAGCGAAAAGTTTGGGAACCTCCCCAACAAAATCCGGATACTGCCAAAGTACCATTGGCGGCAGGCAGTTTTTTGACATAGTCTGCAGTTGCATTTAAATCAGCAGTGACCTGCTCAGGAGTCAGGCTATATATTGCATCCCTTGCGGCATTTCTGTCGGGAAAATCACTTGTCTTTCCTCCATCCGGTCCCATACCGGAAAGTAAGTCGGGGGCAATCGCAATATAACCGGCTTCAGCAAGCCGATCGGCAACACTGCATACCCAATCGTTTAATCCCCTGTTTTCATGGATGACAATAACAGCCGGCGCTTTGTCTTTAATTTCCGGGTATACTAAAAACGCATGGACAATCCGTTCTCCCTGTTTGATTTTTACCCATTCCTGGTGCCTTGGAGATTTCTCTAATCGCTTGCCAGGGGAATCCTGGGCTGATATTGAAATAGGGATAAAAATCAAGCCAATTAAAAGGGATAGTTTTTTCATAATGACCTCTGGTTATTTCTAAAAAGAAATTTTCTTTTTTTATCTGTATGGAATATTACCAGTACAAGGACATCATTTTAAGATTCTTTTTCTAATATACATACTCAAAAAAGAATTCCCAATGATTTCTTTTATTTTGTTGGTTGAAATTATTATATAGGTTTTTGTTAGTAGTAATTGATTACTTCGAGTTTTCCTTCAATCTCGCCAGCCTCGCCTTCGCATCGATCAAATCCGGCAAATCTTCGTCGGCGTTTTTCCAGATTTCGAGGAATTTTTCGTAGTTTTCGATGGCACGCTTAGGTTCACCTTGTTTCTCATAGATCTTGCCGAGAAGATGGAAGCCCCTCGGATAAACGGCGCCACGTGAGCTAGGTAAATTATTGTTAGGCGTAAAGGTTATATAAATTCCTTGCATATTGGCGATGGTTTCAATCGCTTTCTTGTAATCGCCTAAGCTAAAATAACAACCTGCAAGTTCGTATAAATAAAATACTTTGTCCCAAAAGTTAAACGAGCCTCTAATTTCTATCCACTTTTCAAACTCGGCAGCAGCCTTGCCAAATTCCTGGCGAGATTTGTATTTATACCCATTAATCAGGTGCGACCTAAAAGGATGCATTTCCTCACCAGCTAAAGCGATTGCAGCCGAATAACTAGAATCGGCAGCATCAAATTCGCCCAAAAGCAAATAAGTTCGCAAAAGAGACATAAAGAACCAGGAGATTTGTTGGCCTCCGATCCTTTTTGCCTTCTCAATTTCCGTTTTAGCAGCGTTTCCATCGCCCCTTCCGACTGCAAGCCACCATGCCTTTTCCGCGTAATCAAATCTTAGCCTGGCATCTGGATCTGACATCGAGTCCAACCCGATAATCTTGTCAAACACTGCTTCAATTTCTTTATATTTTCCCTGATAAGCATATAAGTCGGCCAGGTATCGAGAACCCATTCTTCGCTCCGATATGGAATTGGCATCTAATAGAAACACAGTGATCTGAGCTTTTGCAGTCTCATAACTCTCCTTAAAGACTGGGATATTCGCCTTAGTGATAACTAGCCCTGGGCTTCGGGGGAATAGTTCTAAGGCTCTATTCAATACTTCTTCTGCCTTGCTAAATTGACCAGCAAAGCAGTAAGTCTCTCCTAATCTGCGATACGATGCCTCGCCCGGATGCAAATCAACAAACTGCAGTGCATATTCGATTGCCTTATCGTGTCTTTTTAGAGCGTGATTCAGATAAATTAGATGTCCCAGGCCATCCCCATAGCCAGGATCTGCATCGACCGATTTCTCAAAATATTGTAGTGCGGAAATTGGATCCAAAGTATGGTGCAACATATATTCGGCAATTTGAAGGAGTGCTTCCTTCTCCTGAGGATATATTTTCAAAACTTCCTGATACAGTGTGTATGACTTTTCCCGTCTATTATTAAACCATGCATCTTGTGCCCTGATCAAAAAATGCTCTTTTTCAGGCACTTTGTCGATGTATTTTATGGCCATCCGCATAGCTTCCTTGTCCCCTCCCATACCACCATACTGTTTAGCAAAAGCCAACCGGAAATGAGCAAGAGCAAATGTCGAGTCCAGGGTGACGGCTCTTTTGAACTCTTCAGCAGCTTCTCTATATTTGAATTGACTCAAGAGCGTTTCGCCAAGATTATAATATCGATATGCCTCCAAATTTGAAGTCGTTAATTCTGTAACAGCTTGGCTTTCAGCCTGAATTTCGCTAGATTTCTCCTTAAAACCTTGCCGTATTCTTTTTGCCAGTTTGTCAATCAAATCAGGGATACTCTCGTGCCCTTCACCGTTTTCAGATGCGGTCAGAAAATATCTGTTCTTGTTAGTATCAAGTAGCTTAAAGTCAAGTGTATAAACCCGGCCAAATTTTCTGATAGAGGCAATTGCCAGGAAGTTAATGTTTGCCTTCCTACAAATCTCCCGCCCAAGTTCCACGTCGATTTGTTCGATGTTCGGCTTGCCCATTTGCTTGAGAATGTCAAATAGTCTTGATCGAGTGAGAACAGACAATCGCCGCGATTGCTCTAATGATGTAATGAGCAGACCGGATAAATCCATCTAGTTCCTTCTCACCAGTCTCATTTATGACGTCCACAACTGCAATGGGGATACGTTCTGGACTGCTTGCTTCTCTAGCAAGAAACAAATAACCAGCAATTGCCGTGAAAATGACAGCAAGACTAACTCCAATCCAGATAAATGCTCGCTTTTTAAAACTCGCCGTTTCTAACTTCTTGTAAGCTGCAGGAGCAACGTTCTCGGGATTAGCAACTTTTCTTATCCGCCGCAAGTCCACAATAAGTTCATTAACCGATTGGTAGCGATTCCCCGGAGTTTTCTCCAGACACTTGTTAACAATCCGCTCCAATTCCATCGGCACACCGGTCCGCAAACCCGTAATCGGCTCGGCGTCTTCGTTCATGATCGAATACATCACAGCCTGTTCATAATCTCCTGCAAACGGCTGCTTGCCAGTAAGCATTTCATACAAAACTACTCCTAATGCCCAAATATCGGTGCGATGGTCCACTTCCGTACCTTGTGCCTGCTCAGGCGACATGTAGGCAACCGTTCCTATGGTCGTCCCTTCTTTGGTAAGCACTGTCCGACCGGCTAGCTTCGCCAGTCCGAAGTCGACGATCTTGACTTGCTTTTCTTCCGTGATGAGAATATTTGCGGGCTTGATATCTCGATGGGTGATTTCTTTGGAATGTGCCTTGGCCAAACCCTGGGAAATTTGAATCGCAATATCGATTGCATCTTCCAGGTTCAAAGGCCCGCGCTCGATCTTTTTCTTGAGGGTTTCCCCTTCGTAGTAGTCCATACAAATGAACATCTGCCCATCATCCGTCTCTCCGATTTCATGGATGGTGCAGATGTTGTTGTGCTGTAGAGCAGATGCCGCCTTGGCTTCGTGTATAAAACGTTTCTTTTCATCCCCATCTGCGCTGATGTGTGGCGGCAGAAATTTAAGGGCGA
The DNA here is from genome assembly GCA_022566355.1 of candidate division KSB1 bacterium. Lineage (NCBI taxonomy): Bacteria > Pseudomonadati > Candidatus Zhuqueibacterota bacterium. Next base: position 43,208 of record JADFJB010000003.1, on the reverse strand, counting down.
CGAAGCGGTCGAGTTTTAGGTCCTGGGCTTTGTAAACCACACCCATGCCGCCACTGCCGAGCTTTTCGAGGATTTTGTAATGAGATATTGTTTTACCTATCATTTAAGCTTTCCCAGGGTTTTCTTCATCCAAATTCCAGTTTAGTGGATTATTGAAGATATATTTCCGGATGTGCTGTAAAGATCTTTTTGTACGGATTATATGATCATAATAATTTCGTTGCCAAACTTGGTAACCAGGAGTGTCACGTAATTCATTAATTTGTTTTGTTGTTGCAGATTTAAATGAACCTATAATTGCACCCAATGACCGAGATTGAGGTCCTGCTGGTCTCATCGAATTTTGTAATTTTAGTAGGGGCGACGCATGCGTCGCCTACTATTATTAAAATTCCATGTAAATGATTTGGCATGATACTATACACATCTAACAGAACAAAATCAAAATGCTTGGGAATTGTTTTCCAGCAATCCTCCATAATTTGCCCAAATTCGCTCAGAAGCATTTGTCCATCAGTAATAGTCCCGAAGATACATTTTTTGTCATAGGTACAAATTGTTATATAATAAGCCCCTGCTTGCCCGTAATCATATTCTTGCAATCTAATAGATTTACGATGATGTACAATCGGTTGGCTCATTTACAATAACCCTATCTTATCCACCAGAAATTCGATAATGTGATATTTTTTTACCAACCATGTACCCAGCCCTCTCCAATGGGTTACTCGCACCCCTAATTTCCTTTTCTGCAAATTCAATCAGTTATATTTAGTATTCATATTGATTGAAATTTAGTTGGCCATTTACATAATTCTTAGACCAATAACTTGCACAGGGAATTACTAACGACTTATAATTCCACTAAGCCCTTTTTCTAACAGCCAATTCTTCTTCTGATTTCAGATAGGCATGGGGATCATGAAACAAAGCGCCTTCCGGCAGCCATTCAAATAATGGGCCTAATGATACTTTTACCTGATCCATGTAAAATTTTGGCAGAACGGTAGTCTCTTGTTCGAAATAGCTGCGAAACTGCCGGTCTTCGTCCAGCAATTGGCGTACTTTCGAGTAGTATTTTATTCTGCCAAATCCTTCAGACGACACTGCCCTGACAAAGTTCATCCATTTTGGAATATAGCCGCGTGCAGCTTTGAACCGTTTATAAATCCGAGGCCAGGAAAATGCATGCCTGGTAACATCAATCACGTAATCGTAGAATTCAGGCCATTCATAGTTTTTCGGTTTTACATTCATTGCATGATTATTGTTGAGAAAAATGAATGGGAAGGGTAGGACCCGGTTTTCTCTCTGGTAGTCGAGGTTGAGAGGCGCTGCTTTTCCAAAAGCCGAAAGCAGGGAATACGCTGGGAAAGCGCCCGGTGACCTATCTAAAAATTGTTTGGTAAGTTCAAACGGATCCGGTCCCTCGTCAACGTCAAGTCCGAGCACAAAATTGGCCTGAATATAGGGAGCATACCTTAATAGCATATTAACATGATCCGAGATTTTATTGAGTTTATCCAATCCCATCAATTTACCGGTTTTCGATTTGTTTCCCATATCATACCAGGATTCAATGCCAGGCAAAAGTGCTTTAAATCCATTTTTTTGTAACCTTTGCATATGGGGTTCAGACAAAAGCGACAAACTGCTTTCCGCTATAAAATCAATACTGTCGGGGGGTATGGCTTCTTCAATCGCACCCATATAATCATCGAACCGAATCCCAAAGTTTGGATCATGCCATCCAACGATCGGCCGTTTAAACTTAGTTAACAGAAACCGCAAATCTTCCTTGATCACATCAAAATCTAAGGTTTGATAAGGTACTATCGAATCGATACAAAAGCTGCAAGTATAAGGACAACCCAAACTTCCAATCATCGGAACAATCTTGATAAATGGGGCTTTATCGAGCGTCTGCTCTATATATTTCCAGCGCTCTTTTACGCCGGGCAGTGTTTGTGGTTGTTGCGAAGCCTCTAGATAAACACCCATTGGCCGATTTTGTGAGCAATCTTGTAAAACTTCATTGACGATTGACTTATCTGTAAATCCCAGAACATAGTCGAAGTATTTTTGTGCGTCCTGTGGATAACAACGGGCATGGGGACCACCCAGTACGGTAATTGCTCCCTTTGAGCGAAATAGATTACTCAAAGAATAGGCTAATTGTGCAGCTTGCGTAAAAGCGCCAATAAAAACGATATCAACTTTATCCGGTAACTCTTCGGTCAAATTCTCAAAACCGGTATAACACACGAGCTTCACGTCATGGCCACTATCTTCACACCACTTGGCAAGCACCTGGGGCATAATGCTGGCAAAATTGGGGTTCATAACGCGCCCCCACAATGCTTTTGTAGGTCCCTTGGTAACGAGATCGATAATACCAATACGAAGTTTCTTCATAGAAATCCCTTCCTAACAGTTTCTATAGAAAATATTGTAAACTAGTAAATTGTAATTCATAACATGAAAATGTTAATCTTGATTTTGAATCAAATTCAAATTGAGCGTTTGAAGAAGCTCTATGTCTGTTCATTTGAATCCGTTAATATATGGTTTCAAAAGTAAGGACACAAGTAGATTATTACATTTTCTTAAAATAATTGGAGACAGTGCTATTGTGCAATGTTAATTTACTATGGGAAAAATCATAACCGCCCCTACATTACTTAGGATTATTAACGAGCTATCGCTAAATAATGTTTTTTTCTAAAACGCTATTACTACTCCAATCTTTAGCATCATAATATCTGTCTTGGATTCGCGAGCATCATAAGTTACAATGCCATCGTCAATCGTTATCGATCCTTTAGTCAAATATTCCGCTTCTCCGCCTTTCCTATAGCTTAATCCCAGGTTGATATAAACAGAGCTCACTTTATTGTCATCATCATCAGACCTGGTCCGTCCCTGGTTTTTGTTCTGTTGATAAACCCTAAACATAAAACCGCCGCCTACCCCATAACTAAACGACACATCTTCCAAATTCTTGGATGAGGCAATGTCCTCATCAAATGCATCAACATCTTTTATGGATGTTTCTGTGAAAAGATAATTCAAGCCAAATAAACCTTCTACATATGGTAATACAGCGCCAGCGATGGGAACAACCCTGAAGTAAAGATTAATCGGCACAATATTATTGCTTCTTGTTACTTCAACCGTAACATCCGGAATGGTTAAGCTAAAAGGCTCACGCCGGGTTTCCTGTCCATAAATTAAAAATCCTCCGCTCAAGCCGATAGCAAAAGGACTTTGGGGAAATGTATAATCAAAATTGACATTGAGACCATACCCGTTGTTTTCAACATTATCGGCAAATTCAGATTGTGGAAATCCCATTAGAAAAGCAACACCAAATTTGATATTGCCGCCCTCATTAGGAGTTGCTCCAAGCTCAGTTTGGAATTGAATAGACAAACAAAAAATTAGAATCAAATAAATTGAATTTTTTACAGACTGGAGAGATTTTCTGGGATTCATATCAAATATCCTAAAATTTATCATGGTTTTTTTTAAAAGTAAACCTAAGTGTCATGAAAAGCAACGAGATTTTGTCGAATATCTTTTTGAATTAAATGACTAAACTCAATAATCCTCAATTTCGTTCAATTCAAGATTCAAAAAAAGCTATTAAAATTATTTATACTTGATAATATCCTGAAAATCTCGATAATATTAAATGCCCTTAAAATTTATAAAAAGGAATATATTTGGAAATTAAAAAAGATGTCCTGGAACATATCGGTAATACACCACTTGTAGAAATTCAAAAAATAACTAAGAATCTATCAAGTAAAATATTTGCTAAAGTCGAATATGTGAATCCATCCGGAAGTATAAAGGATCGCATGGCAATCTATATGATAGAAGATGCCGAAAAACACGGACTTCTTAAACCCGGAGGAACAATCGTAGAGAATTCATCCGGCAATACCGGCAGTGCTCTGGCAATGATCGCAGCGGTGAAAGGATACAAATGCATCATCACAATGCCGGATAAAATGAGTGATGAAAAGAAGAATCTTATGCAGGCATTTGGTGCTGAAGTCGTTGTTACTCCAACAGATGTTCCCGCGGATTCACCGGAAAGTTATTATAGTGTTGCGAGGAGAATCGCGCAGGAAACTCCCAATTCCTATTACCCGGATCAATACAACAATCCCAAAAATATCGATGCTCATTATTACTCCACAGGGCCCGAAATCTGGCAACAAACCGATGGAAATCTAGATATCTTAGTTGCTGGAATTGGTACTGGTGGAACTTTGAGTGGAGCAGGACGCTTTTTAAAAGAAAAGAATCCTGAGATTCAGATTATTGCCGTAGATCCAATTGGCTCAGTATTTTATGATTATTTTAAAACCGGCACACTTCCGCAACCGCATGTCTATCAAGTAGAAGGAATTGGCGAGGATTACCTGGTGAAGGCAGTTGATTTTGAAGTGATTGATGACATTATTCAAGTGAATGATAAGTGTTCCTTTCAAATGACAAGAAGGTTGTCGAGTGAAGAAGGATTGTTTGCAGGTGGTTCAAGTGGCAGTAATCTTTGGGCGGCAATTGAGGTTGCAAAAAAATCAGCAGAGCCAAAGAATATTGTGGTCATCCTGCCGGATTCAGGGAATCGTTATTTAAGTAAAATATACAATGACAATTGGATGCAAACAAACGGCTATATGTAATGTTTCCATCCAACCTCATAAAAAATCCACATACCTATTTTAATTGAAACTACTGTTTTTGATAACCAAATCTCTCACAATTTATAACTATAAATTGTGCCATATGTATTTATTGAAGGTGATCCCATGAAATTCGAGACTCGAGCAATTCATATTGGTGAAGAACCCAATTTTCGTGATGGGGGCACCGGGGATGTTGCCATTCCGATCCATTTAAGTTCAACGTTCGCCAGGAAAGAGGTCGACAAACCTACTGCCGGATATGAATATAGCCGAACGGATAATCCCACTCGCACCGCATTACAGTTGAGACTCGCAGCTCTGGAAAATGCTAAATACGGATTGGCTTTTTCATCGGGATTGGGTGCGGAAACTGCGATTTTGTTAAGCTTAACAAAATCAGGCGATCATATTGTTGCATTCGATGATCTTTACGGAGGTACACGACGATTATTAACCCAGGTTTTTCAAGACAAATTCAATATCGAATCAACCTTTGTAGACGCTCGTAATCCTGATGAAGTAGCCAATGCTATCCAACCCAATACCAAATTAATCTGGCTGGAAACACCGACCAATCCTTTACTCAAAATCTGCGATATCCAAAAGATTTCGGAAATAGCCAAACAAAATGACATCATAGTCGTGGTTGATAACACTTTTGTGAGCTCATATTTTCAACAGCCACTTGCCCTTGGCGCTACCATTTCGTTGCACAGTACTACCAAATATCTGAATGGCCATTGTGATTCGGTCGGAGGTGCAATTATGCTTTCGGATGATAAAATCCACCAAAAATTGAAGTTCATGCAAAATGCTGCAGGTTTCGTGTTATCTCCATTTGACAGCTATTTAATTTTACGCGGACTAAAAACCCTGGCGATTCGCATGCGCCAGCATGAAAAAAACGCATTAACTATTGCCAGGTTTCTGCAATCACATCCAAAAGTATTGAAGGTTTTTTACCCGGGCTTGGAAAACCATCCCCAATATGAACTAGCGAAAACACAAATGAACGGATTTGGCGGAATGCTTTCTTTCGAATTGGATGGCGATTTGCAAATGGCTAAAACATTTGTGGAAAGTTTGCATTATCATGCCATTGCAGAAAGTTTGGGCGGTGTCGAATCACTTATCGAACTTCCTGCCCTGATGACACATGCGTCGATTCCAACGGATGAGAGAAAAAGAATCGGTTTAAACGATGGGCTAATTCGTATTTCGGTTGGAATTGAAGATGTTGAAGACTTAATCAATGACCTGGAGCGTGGATTTAATAGAATCTAGGGATTCGTTTTTTTAGTGAGCGCTTCCTTAGCGGGCTGACTTTTTAATAAATAAACCACGGTTACCGCACCAATAAAAGTCCCGACCGGTATTCCAGGCAGCATTAAAATTCCAAAGATAACTCCGGCATTCCACGCCCAACTCTTTAATGTCCATAAGCCAAAACCAACAATTGCGCTTGCACCGCCATAGAATAATGTAGCCAATATTTCAAATGTCGTTAGAAGAACACCAAAGTTTAATTGATCCGTATATTCTTCTGCTCTTGTCCACATTCCAAAGACGCCGGCGGTAAAGCCAAATGCACTAATTAAATTATAAACTGCAAAAAAGATATACCAAATGGCGATAATGGTTAGGCCGCTTGGGCGTTCCTGTTTTTTTTGATTTGAGATTCCCACTAGTTTTCCTAAAACTGTTTTAAAAAATCAACCAGGTTAAATCCTGAGTTATATCAATAATAATATTGAAATTTAACTAGATATCTACTACTAAATCTAACCAAACTAAGCCAATTTTCTGTAACTTCATCTTTTTGTTTGCCGTTTCACATTTTATTACTTTTCATTGTACCTTTGTTACTTTGTGCCTTTGTCACCTTGTAAATTATTATTTATTATGGATTACATCCTTTCAAAAGGATGCATTCCTTTTCAGTTTCTAAACAAAACTGTCTCTTTATTATATAATTTAATCGAGCCCCAGAGAAACAATGAAAATAAAACTAAATTGGATAAAATGGGCAGCAAAAGATCGATCCATGAAAGAGAATTGAGAAAAGAATCCCTCATCGCCAAAACATTGCCCAAAATTGGAATGGCATACACCTTCGTGCTAAAATTTGAACTTGACATCGAAAACACCGCTAAAACAATCGAAATGTAAATCAATGGCGACGTGTAAATTCCGGCTTCCCTGGAGTTTCTGGCCAAAGTTCCTAAGAACATAATTACCGAAGATACAAACAAGGCAACCGACATAATATTGACCAGCAATTCGCCCATTTGTGCTAAAGACATTGAATACCGAACATCGGAGAGCGAGCTGGAAATCGAAAATCCGAAATTTGCAAATAACACCATCCCAATAATGAGAAGAACAGATGCAATAATCGAGAATGTCATTATGGCGAGACTCTTACCAATTACAATCGAATGACGTGGCGTTGTGGACACCAAAAGAGAAGCAATCGTATTGTGTTGTTTTTCTCCCACTGCGATATAAATTGCCCGAATGGAATTTGCCACCAATAAAATGATTACCAAATAAGGCACCAATAGTCCTAATGCAAAGGCAGATTTTTGTTCTTCATCAGAAGAATCTACCATTTCGATCAAAAAAGGATTTAATATATCAGGAGAAATTCCATTTTTTGAAAGTGCTTCCGTAACAGCTCTATCCCGCCAGTTTTCAAATCGATTACGGATTTCTAATGCCACTCTTGCGATTCTTCTGTCTATGGAATCATATTCGATTTTGTAAGTTTTGTTTTCTTTTGTTATAATCAAATAGGATTCGGATAAATCATGCATCAAATTTTCCCTGGTTAAAACTCTAACATTATCCAAATCTTGCAACAGATCAATAACTGGCGGTTCATTGACAAAAACCAAGACATCAACAGGTGTATCATCAGATCCGACAATTTTATCTAAATTTCCAATTAGTCCCATCAGAAAAGGCATCACAACCAAAGACACAATTACCACACCCAAAATCAACCTACGATCCCGGAACATCACTTTCATCTCTCTTGAATAAACCAGAATTGCTTTATTTCTCATTTTAATTTATATAACCCTGTCTCATGTCTCATGTCTATTTGCCTTTTGCCCTTTGTCTTTTTCCTTTTTACTTTTTACTTTTTACTTTTTACTTTTGCTGCCCCACGCTCAATCCACAATAGAAAAGAAAATTTCTTCAATATCTGTTTTTCCGGTTTTTTGACGCAGCTCAGTAAGCGTGCCATTTTCTACAATTTTTCCTTTATGAATAATGGCAATCCTGTCGGCCAATCTTTCGGCTTCCCATAAAATATGGGTCGAAAACAAAATGGTTTTGCCATCATCTCTCAAGAGCCTGATATAATCCGTCACATTTTTTGCAGTCAATAAATCAAGTCCGGCGGTTGGTTCATCGAATATGAGAATTTGAGGATTAGTCACCAGTGCTCGCATAATGACAGTCTTTTGTTTCATGCCTGAAGAAAAATTATCCGTACGATGATCGCAAAAGTCTTTCATGCGGAGCAATTGGAAAATGTATTCAAGATTCTTTTCGATTTGTTCATCTGTAAGATCATTCAACCTGCCAAAGAATAACCCGATTTCCCTAGGTGTCATTTTTTCATAAACACCGGTTTCATAGGAGACAACTCCAATGAGTTTGCGTATATCTTCTTTATTGTTCTTAATTGAAAATTGTTGAATATGTGCTTCACCGGAAGTGGGTTCGATTAGGGTAGATAAAATTCGTAAAGTCGTGGTTTTGCCTGCACCGTTTGGCCCCAATAATGCGAAAATCTCCCCTTGCCCAATACTAAACGACACATCATTTAAGGCCCAAACATCTCCTTTTTTTCGATCCTTGAAAACTTTACTTAAGTTCTTGACTTCAATCATACCACAATCTCTTGGTTTGTCATCTCTGCTCAAATCAATGCAGTCTCCTGTTGCATGATCTTCGCAAATTTACCCCATTCCATCTTATGGCCATAAGTCGTTTTTGCCGGAAACCACACCAACGATCCTTTTGAAATTTGTAATGTTCCCATCAAAGTTCCGTTTTCTCTGAAATTCAACATCTGCGCGAGCCAGACTGCGAGGTGGGATACTGAATTACACCTGGTCTGCCATTTTCACCTCCTGATATTTCGATAGAACTGAATTCGTTTCTTAATTAGTGTCTGAACGAAAACTCGACAACTAGTGTTATTCCGGTAATCTTCCCTGCTAAAAACATGCAGGGACAAGCTTGAGCCGAAATCTAATCATTTCAAGCAGGTAGATTCCCGCTAAAAGCATGCGGGAATGACAGAATGGATGCTTTTCGTTCAGACACTAATTAATAAATTTTAAATATCTATAAAAAGAACATCATTGCCAATAATAAATTCTAATTTCGAATTTCAGAAAATAACCGATTACTTGGAATTGAAAAGACCTGGATTTAAAAATGGGATGAGAGCCATATGTAATCCCTGGACATAAATATTCTTGCGATCCAAAACACCCTGTGTTAAATATCCAATTGCCCCTTGTTTTTGTTTTGTGTTTTTCAATCCGGTGAGATCATCTATAACGTCACCGAGTTCTTCACCGTTCAGTAAACGCTCGACAATGACCATAGGAAGTTCAAACTGGGGAGAGGTGCCAAATCCAATTTTGCCTTCCCGATCCATAATACACATGCAACCGAAAGCAAACCATTTTGAAAAGATTTCCTGAATACCTCCTTCGATTCCAACAAAAAATCGGGCTTTAAGATTTTGTTCAGTATCTATTTTTTGTAATGCTTTTGCACGATTTTGGGCGCCAAGGAAGGTATCCGAATCTACCGGTTGACCCGCAACATTTGAAAAAACCTCAATACCACTAACCGTTATATCCGGAAAATAGGTTGAGAAGGAAATTTTTACAGCATCAATTTTTACCGGATTGAGAGAACCGACTAAGATATTCACTTTTAATAGATCAAAGTTTATTCATTGGTAATTTTGTCATTCTTATGCGGTTTTCTTCTATAACAGAAAAATGTCCACCCCAATCAGTTCGACTTTTTAAGATAGAAACTGCAGTTTGTGCAATTTTAGACGGTGATGAGGGAATAATTCGAAATAAAATAATACTTGGTGAAGCTTTTAATTTTTTATTAAAAACTAATTCGCCAAAATCTTTATCAAAAGTAATCAAAATACGATTTTCATTTACTGCAATATCTAAAACTTCAGCATCTGTAATACCTGGTGCTATCTCTTATCCAGGCAACATCGTATCCTACTGATCGGAGCTCATGAACTACCCCGCCAGGAATATTTTCGTTTGCTAAGATCTTCATCACTAATTCTCTACAGGATATACTTTTTCAGCATGCAATATTTTACTCGCATATGCAAGACAGGCTCATAGACCCCCGATAAAAGCACTCGGGCGTGACATTTTTGGAGTTCTCGGACAGGCTGAAAACATTAGAGGATGACATTTTGGGTAGTACGCGGGCACCCTGAAAGCATTCGGGAACGACACTCTGCAGCATCCTGTACGACGGGATGACATTGGATGTTAAGCTTAAAAACATGGTTCATGAATTATCCAGGTTAATAATAAAATATTTATAGAAATCTATAATATCTTCGCCACCACGCAAGTAAAATCATCACTTTGCGGGGCGCCAGAGACATGTTTCTTTACATCTTCCTCGATTTCATTTATAATCTCAGTTGCTGGTTTATGTTGATTTCTATTAACCACATCAATCAAACGAGCCTCACCATATTCTTCATCTTGTTTGTTCAGCGCTTCTGTGACACCATCCGTGAAAAATACCAATACATCGTGCAGTTGCATATCGATTTCTTCTGTTTCAAAAAGGAACTCCATAATTCCTAAAATAATACCGCCCGTGTTTAATTCTATTGGTTTCTTATCCTTTTTATGAAAAATATAGGGTGGATTATGACCGGCATTTAAACTGATCAATTTCTTCTTGGTATGATCATATAAACCAAACCAGCAGGTTGCATATTTATCAAGAGGCGTTGAACTGATCAATGCTTTATTCAAACTTGTTACTAAAGAAAGGAGATCAAATTCTTCTTTTCGTAGATCGAGATAGGTTTCAAGGCATGAATATATTGTAGAAACGATAAGAGCTGCAGGAATCCCTTTTCCACTAACATCAGAAATGAAAAGCAAACTTTGATGGTCATTGATTTTTATTACATTGTAATAATCACCGCCTATTAATCGAGCCGGTATTAATCGAGTTGCTATATCCAAATCATCAAATTCCGGAAGTGATGATGGCAGTAATTGGTTTTGTATTTCCCTTGCGGTTTGTAATTCACGCTCTAATGCCTCTGCTTCTATCTGCGATTCGATCAATTGCGCATTTTCTATTGAAATTGCACACTGAGATGCAAGAGTCGAGAAGATGCGTAAATCAGATTCTGTAAATACTTTGCCATCTATTTTATTGATCACCTGAATGACCCCGAGTAATTTCTCTTTTCTAACCAACGGGACGCAAATCATTGAACGTGTATGGAAATCGCTTTTTAGATCAAATTCGCGATTAAACCTGGGATCTTGATAGCAATCTTCGATCAATTGCGATTCCTGGTTTTTTGCCACCCACCCGGCGATCCCCTCTCCCATTGATACACTGTATTTTTTAACCAGCATTCCTTTCGATCCGGTTGCAACCTGGAAATGCAACTGCTCATCTTCAGGATCATACAGTAATAGAGAACTGGCTTCGGCGTTCATTACAGTTTTACAGCTCTCCATAATTTCTGTAAGTAACTTACCCAGAGGCTTTTTCTCTGAAATTTTAAGCGAGACCTCGTAAACCAGGTTCATTTCATCCAACAAATGTCGAAGTTCGAGTAAGGTTTTTCTATTTTTCTGTTTTTTTAGATAGATTTGTAACGCATCATCGATAATCTCTTCTATTGCAAATTTATCGTATGGTTTTATGATGAATTTGTGAACCTGGTAGGTATTTAACGCAGTTATTACTTGATCGGCATTTCTGAAATGGGTCAAAATCACTTTGATTAAATCCGGATTAGAATTATTTAAACTTTCGAAAAACTCAATCCCGGTTGTACTCGGTAACTCCTGTTCGGAAATCATCAGTTGAATATCAGTCAGTTTTAAGATTTCCCTAGCTTCATCAGGATCATCCACAGTGGTGATATTGTAATCGTTTTCGAATTGTGCTTTAAACAGTTCCAGATCTGTTTGTGAAGTATCGATGTAAAGTATGTTAAATTTACTTTCGGTCATAATTTATTTGCTGATGACTTTCTACAGTTTTATAAGCCCAGGAGTCTCTCTGTATTGTTCCATAAAATATCCTCTTTGGCTTTAGATGAAATCTTCAAATCGTTAATACTTTGAAGCATTTGTTCCAGGCTTCCTATTTTATGGGGGTAATCACTGCCTGCCAATATATGATCCGTTCCGGCAAAATCGATCGCAAGTTGCAAGGCTTTGGTGTCAAAATTAACGGTATCAAAATAAAAATTTTTCAAGTACTCACTAGGTGGTTTGCTGATATTCTGCCGGCACTCTTTAAATGCATAAAAACCACGGTCGAGTCTTTCTGCAAGATATGGAATTGCACCGCCTAAATGCGCCAACACCCAGCGAATTTCGGGGAATCGTTCAATAACACCGCTGAACACTAATTTCGCGGCAGCTAAAGTCGTATCAAAAGTAAAGCCAATTAATGGCATAAGCCAATAATCCAACATTGCCTCTACACCCACAGGATGTATTGGATGAATATAGAATACTGTTTTTGCTTCATTCGCACTTTCATACAAAGGCCAATAGCGGTCATCACTTAAAGCAGTCCCGTTTACGTTGCTAAACAACATACAACCCGCGAAACCAAGTTCTTTGGTTGCTCTCTCGAATTCTTTTACCGAAGCTTGTGGATTATTTAATGGCAGTGTAGCTAGCGCGGTGAAACAGTGAGATTTTTCATCTTTAATTCTGGCTAACATATTGTTTACCAACATGGCCAGTTCAATAGAGAAATCGTTTTTTTCAATGTGGGTTCCCGGTGAGGTAAAGGTTAATACTTGTTTATCAATTTTCTCTTTTTCAAGGACAGTCTCTCTAAATGCAATGTCTCTATGCCCTGGAACAACCACATTGTAGTCACCCGGATAATGGAGCAATGGGTTATTCTCGGAATCGAATGTGACTTTGATGGTACTTGAACCCTCTTGTAAAGCTCGCAGGTATTCCGGGGGATAATAGTGATTATGGAAGTCAATTACTTTCATGGTTCTCCTCCTTTGTCATTCCGGTCTTCGCCCAAAAATGATAAACAGGTAAGCCAATCAAAACGAGCGACAAACCGAATAAACACTCGGTTAAATCCGAATAAATTTGATTCGCAACAATTGCAAATGCCGATAGAATAAATATCACCGGAACAACGGGATATCCCCATACTGAATAATCTCTTTTTAGATCTGATCTTTTTCGCAAGACAAATAAACCGATCGCCATAAGACCGAAAAATATCCACTCTGTATAGATCACCCTGGTGAAAAGAACTCGATAGGTTCCGGTACTAACCAGTATTGATGACCAGATGGCTTGAATGAGAATAGATCGATGCGGCGTTCGATATTTGGGATGGATTTCTCCCATCCACTTAAAAACCAGACCATCCCGGGCCATTGCGTAATAGACACGGGGTCCTGCTAAAATAATTCCGCTTAGCGCACCAAATGTTGAAAAAACAACCAATCCCGACATGACTGCACCACCACCACTTCCGATAACGGCATCCGCAGCATCGGCTGCCACCCGCGTGGAGGAAGCCACAACCTCTAATGGAAGGACATACATGTACACTGCATTTAAAGCGATATAACAAAAGATTACAATGGCTGTCCCTAGTATTAATGCCCGTGGAATTGTTTTTCGCGGTTGAATGGTTTCTCCAGCATTATAGGATACCATGTGCCACCCACCAAAAGCAAAAAGACCGGCTACCAATGCCAAACCGAAATCGCCAAATCCCACCGAAAAAGTTAGCATTTCTTCTGTTTGATAATTTGTCGTCAAACCTGACCCAAGTGAAAAACCCAAAATAATAATTGCAAGAATCGCAACCAATTTCCCGAAAGTAAAAAGTGTCTGCAGCATACTACCATGTTTCACACCAATATAATTGATGAAAGAAAGAGCAATAATAACTATTATCGCTACCGCTTTAATGGCTAGGGGATCCAAAGGTATGAAATAAGCAACATAGCGTGCGAAAACTACGGCGATAACTGCGATAATTCCGGAATGCATTACCCAAAACATTGCCCAGCCCCACAAAAATCCAAGAGCAGGTGAAAATGCTTCTTTTAAATAAATATAGACACCCCCACTACGGCTAAAGATGGAAGCTAATTCGGCGCACACCAAAGCGCCAAACATTGTGAGCACCCCTGAAATAATCCAAACCAGGAAAATTCCAAGTAGCGAAGGAACCAGAGTGGTTATCTCCGATGGCTGAACGAAAATAGATGCTCCTATAATCGTTCCCACAACCATTGCAGTAGCATGGGGTAAACCAATCGCTTTTTTCAAAGAAGCACTTTCGCCACGTTCCATTTTATATTTATGAGTTCCTTCTGGATTTTTATTAAGACTTGGAGTAATTATAAATAGATTATTTTAGATTTTGGACAAGGTAGGTGTTTTTTTTTGGAAAGTCAAGCCATGCAACTTTACTAAGCTCAACTCGATATATTTTCTTGACAATTCTTCTTAAGATTCTACATTACTAATTTTATAATTTTTGAAAATGAGAGACAAAATGGGACAATTTAATTTTCCTCGCCAGTTAATTTTCATTATAGCTTTTTCAATATTAGGTTGTGACAAGAATCCATCAACACCAATGATTTAATCGAATTTATGAATTTTAACTATTTTCGCAGGTCGTTCAGGTTAATACTGCCTATTTGGCTAGTCTGGCGGGCGCTCCCCCTCTCATACAGGTTTGTCAGCCCAAAAAGCAAGATGATGGCAATTATCATAGTACCTGGAATGCTGTAGGTGGTAGTGGAGATGGGATCACTTATCTCCTTGCCATCCGTTCAACAAGTACCCCATGTACGATAGCCTTTTGGATGCAGGCAGCAAAACGAATATTGATCTGACTAATATTTCTTCTCCAACTTTGATTAGTGTTGCAGCGAAAAGCTCGAATCTAGATGAAAGTTTATTTTCACTTGAAGTTCTATTATCCCAGTGATGAATTAGTGATAATAATCAACTCAATTGTCATTTCGAGGCAGCGTCGTGAGCGTAGTCGAACGGAGTTTACGACGAGAAATCTTAATTAACCTGGATTATTCGCAAATCCTACGCTTTTAGCAGGCTATCTGAGAACTACCAATATGTCATCCCCGAATACTTTTATCGGGGATATTTTTACGTTATCAACCACAGAGTGAACTCCTGCTTTAAGCATTCAGAAGCAATAAAACCCGGTTCTCGGATAGCCTGGATACTTTACTTCATGATCGCAATTTTTGAAAACTTTGCTTATACAAGCAATTCATGAATAAAGCAAGTTAACTACTTAGTTAGAATCAAACGGATCGAGCAGTTTTCCAATAATTGTTTATCTGAAGCCTGGCCTCTAATAATTTGGCGGTGATATTATGGCAAGCACTTCAACATCCTGATTAGTCGGATTTCTTATGATATGCCTGATTTCTCCCCGAAAATGAATACTATCGCCTTCTTCGAGAGTGTAACTTGTGTCATTTAATTGAACTTCAATTTTTCCTTTGATTACATAAATCAACTCTTCTCCAGGATGCTGATAACCACCCGGAATATTTTCAGCGCCCGGAGGAGGATGTGCGATGATCGCTTTTATTTTCGAATCGGTTATCCCTGTCGTAATATTTTCAATAAAGACGTTATTCTTCCGGTCTATTAACTGCTGGCGGTCATTTTTTCGAACCAGCGAAATCGTTTTATTATCTTTCTTTTCAAAAAATATACTAGCCTCCGTATCTAATGCTGATACAATTTTCATAAGGGTCGGGACAGTCGGAGCCGTAAGGTTGCGTTCAATTTCAGAAATCTGTGTTGCAGAAACACCGGAAAGACCAGAGAGCTGTCGTAATGTTAATTTTTTTCCAGATCGTAACTTTTTTACTCTAACACCTATATTTAAATTTGTCATGACACCTTTTCCGGATTTAACATTTTTCGAGGTATACGAACAAATGAGCCAAATTTTTAAGACCCTTATTGTAATATTTCTTGAACGAGAATGCAATGAAGAAACAAATATTTTCTGTAGATCATAAATTTTTGGAACATTACTAAACACAGAACTTGGAACATTACTAAACACAGAACCGTAATCAAATTCACCTCAGTGCAAATATGGATTTAAGGTTGCATATTGTAAGATATGATGTGCTTTGTTAGATATATTAATAAAAAAATTTGATAATTGAAATTTTTTTCTTGACAATCATGTTTTAATTTTCTACAATAACTACAATAAGTTAATAATTGAAATAAAGTTCGGAGGTGGTCATTCAAAAAAATTGCTACAAATCCTGTGAATCAATTATCATTCTTCAAAATATTCAAGTCGTATTTCAATGTTTCCTTTCCTAACAACAGAAACGTACTCTGCCCAAGTATTATTAGTTTTATGTATTGGTTGTTCTTGTAGCTGATTTTTTCGGATTTCTACTTAGTAAAATACAATTTCTAAAAGTACATTATTATAATTAACTATAATATTTATTATTCTCTAACCTTGAGGAGGGCTGCAGATGCTTAAAGAAATCTTACATGATGGTAAGAAGGCTTTCCCATTGCTCCTGGTTATAAGTTTATTGTTTCTTTGGAGCTGTGGTGACGGACCGACAAAGTTTGATGCGAAAGGAGTAAATCAAGCTCCGGAAACATCGATCACGTCAAAAATATTGAAAAAAGTGGATCTGGAAACAGATACCCTTGGGGTTGTGACTAATTTAGGAGATTTTTCTTTTACGGTAGAATATACTGGTACCGATCTGGATGGGTCAGTGGACAGTTTTGCTGTTCGCTTAGATGGCGGGGATTATTCCAACTGGACAGTCAAACAGTTTTTTTCAGGAACGATTACATTCACTTCAGCAACAGATGAACACACTGTGGAAGTCAAATCCAAAGACAACGAGGGTGCGGAAGATCCTACACCAGCGGTTGCCAAGTTGAGCCTTGCTGAGATTCTGGCAAATAAATCGCCTATTACCTCGATTGTGTCAGGCCCTGCGAATGGAGCCACTACAGGTGGAGGTGTGACTTTTGGAATATCCGGGTCTGACGAAAATGGCCAAGTAATAGAATTTGCCTATACCGTCGATGGCGGAGCCGAGACAATTATCGCGGCTGACTCAGATGGCAAAGCCAGTGTAGAATTTAGCGTTGTCCTGGGCAATGTGTTTGCGGAAGGCAATCATGTATTTGCCGTGCAATCCATCGATAATTATGGCGCTCGAGATGAGACACCAGACACTCGAAGCTTTTTTGTTGGCAGTGGGTTTTCTCCGATATTACAACAATCCACTGGTCCAACGGATGGAGGTGGCTGGTTCGCGGGAGCAGCTGCAGTTTTTACCTGGCGTGGAGAAACAGCCTATTATACCGGCGCTGTTTCTAACTACTCCTACTCTTTAAACGATGAAACCTTAAACGCCGATGGATCGTACGCATTTTCCGGCACTGAATGGTTATCCTATAGCGATCCGGTTTCTGCCAGCATCGATATGCCGGCAGGCGAACATACTGTCTTCCTGGCATTGCGAGATGCGGGTGGGGCTGTCGTCATACAATCAAACAAAATCAGTGTAGCTTTACCAACATTCGACGAGGGTTTCCTTCTTGTTAACGGCATCACCTGGGGTAGCTATGATCCCCTCCCCCATGATGGTTATGCAGCAAAGGCTTATTTTGGAGAGCTTACCGTTGGAGCTTTCTGGGATCTCTTCCCGGGACAACATGTTCCCACTACAGTCCCTGCATCAATTGGATCGGGTCCAATATCTCCGGATGTTCTGGCAAAATACTCGTCTGTGGTCTGGCTGGGTAACAATTTTCAGGGTGATCTGGCAGATTGGCAGGGAACGCCCATTTTAGCTTATCTACAAGCTGGAGGAAATGTGCTCCTTGCAACCCGAAACGGTGACAACTTTTTCGATAGTGCCTTAATTTCTTATGCCAATATTTCCGGACGGGAGGGGTTTACCTCCGGCAGGGTAAGAATAAGAGAATATATTCCGGTTTTTCCTGGACTCGTTGAGATGACACCTTTTACACGCAGTATGAGTGCAACCGCAGTATTCTCTGGGGGCGGTGGATTCTTGAATTCCAGTGACGATGGCACCGTAACCGATTGGGACGGTATGTCCAGCTACACCAAGTCTTCATTTACTCATACTATGTTATTTGCTCATCGCAGCAGCGCTACGACCATGGAAGAGGGTGGTACCTCACCATTCAGTTTTGTGCGCGGTTTAAGTGTCTGGGCACATCCGAACCTGGTATATACCAGCAGGAGTGAAGTTACGCTGCCCACACCCGGTACTGATGAAACGAAAAGTAATTTTGTATACATCGCCGGCCGAATCTATGGACAGAACTACGCCGGCGCTGCAAGTAATTTTGAATATATCCTGAGAAATTTTTTTGGAGAACTGTAAACATTTTAAAATATGATATGAAGGACTTAAATTTTAGGAGATTCTAATATGTTAAAAACAATAATTAAGAGAAGCGCTCCTTACTTCATACTATCTTTGGCGCTTTTGTTTTCCTGCGCCAAGGATGATAAAACCATAACAGCCTTTACCCAGGCGCTTATAGTCGAGATTATTGCAGGTCCCGCAGAGGGCGGAACCATATTAAATAATTCGCGCTTCTCCTTCGAATGGCGAGCACGTGGTGGGGGAGCAAGTGTAAGCTTTCAGATTCAATTATCAGGGGTTGATGCTTCACTTGTATCTACAAATGAAATATCAAAAACATATAATGGGCAGCCTTCGGGTAGTTATACATTTACGGTAACTGCAACCGGCGGAAGTGAGACAGCCACAGTCTCCAGGACATTCAATGTTGGCGCCAATACAGGACCTCCACAAGTCCTCATTTCCGGCGCCCGCGGCAGCGCCTCTTCGGGCGGCAGCGGTGCAACCCCGGCTTATGCTCCCGGTCAAACCGCAAAGTTTCAATGGAGCGGTACAGATCCGGACAAATTCGGTTCAATTACCGGCTATCGCTGGCGCAGCACAGAGGGTGGAGCTTTTGGTGAATTTGCTTTAGGAACGACAGCCGGATTCGTTGTACCTGCTGCGCCCGATACTTATACCTTTACATTGGAAGCCCAGGACAATGATGGCGAGGTCTCAACCACCGAGATAGAATATGAAGTAAAACTCCCTACTGTCCTTATTGTCGATGATAATCCCCAGGGCAGCGTCTTGGATGAAATCGATGAAGATGGTTTCTATGCCGCTATTCTCGAAGGTTTTGCCTTCGATACCTGGGATATCGCCGAGCAAGGAATCCCAGTAACTGCTGATTTAACTCCATTCCAGGTAGCTGTGTTATATGGAAGTGGATCTTCCATGTGGCACGAAATTGGCGATGCTTACCCGGAAGCTCCGGTTCAACTTTCCGAATTTGCGGATGGCGGTGGAAAGCTCTGGATTATGGGCCAGGGAATTATGGAAATCTTTTCATCTCCCGCAGGACCGGGTAATAATCACAGTAATCCGCCCGATCCAACGGAATTTGAAGTAGTCTATCTACATGTGGCTGGTGCGACAGGTGACACACTAATCGATCCCACAATAAGATGGAGCCGTGCAGGCGATTTTGACGGCGATCTTAAATTTAGTTTTGCAGATAATACATTGGGTGATCCGGTCAACTTTCCACGGGTTACTATAGACGTTCAGTCTGGTGATGTTGACGAATTCTTTCCTGGTCCAGATGCAGAAATTATTTATATCGGCAAAGGTGGTCTGCAAGATGAAATAGGGAATGTTGCATTACGCTTCCCGGTAGGCGGCACAAATACAGAAGTGGTTTTTATGACTTTTCCGTTATTTGAAAATTCCAACGTAAAAGCCAGCCTGCGCAATTCAACGGCATTGGCACAAGAAATTATGAGAGAAATGGGACAATAAAAATATCACTAAAAAAAAGGAGACCTAGCTATGAAACTTAAAACACTATTTAAAGTTAGCGGGTTTTTACTCTGTTTCACCGTTGTTTTTAGTATCGGCTTTGTACAAGCCGCCAATTTCGGTGAAACAGGTAAAATTGCCGGCCGGGTTGTTGATGGACAAACAGGCGACCCAATACCTGGCGCTAATGTCATTATCGAAGGTACAACCCAGGGTGCAGCAACAGATATAAACGGTTATTATACGATCTTGAAGATGCGGCCGGGTACGTATACGGTTGTTTCCAGTGTGATTGGTTACAAAAAAGTTCGGACAACCAATGTACAAGTTTCGGCGGATTTGACGACCACTATTAATTTTAACCTTGAAATCACTACATTATTAGGTGAAGCCGTGACGATCGTCTCCGAACGACCCCTCGTTATTAAAGATATGACGTCTTCTTCTACTCGAATAACTGCAGCCGAAATCGAAGATCTTCCTAACGTCTCAACCGTCACCGACGCCATCTCATTGATGCCTGGCATCGTCGGCGAGGGTGAAGAAATTCATGCTCGCGGCGGTCGTTCCGGTGAGGTTGTATACCTTGTAGACGGAATGTCAGTGAACGATCCTCTGTTTAATAGTGAAATCGTAAGCATTGGTAAATATGCTGTGCAGGAAATCGAGCTTTTAACGGGTGGTTTCCAAGCGGAATATGGCAATACACAATCAGGAGTAGTAAACATTATTACCCGGGGCGGTGGCCCAAAGTTATCCGGTAGAATTGCACATTTTACCGACCATATTACTGGCAGCGGCCGCTTCCCATCAGATGTACTTTCCGGCGCTGAAAATCCCCTGGACGTGTTATCTACAGATTATTTTAAGGGAATAGGACCTGGCGTTCGCAGCAATTCGTTTAACTCAGATCGAACAGAATTCAATTTGGGCGGTCCGGAGCCAATCACCAATAGGATTTTACCGGCATTGGGTTTTACCGGCTTGCAAGGTAAGGTGAACTTTTTTATCTCAGGAACGGCTTTTAGCACGGATGGATACCTCCCTAACGAGGATCAAAGCGGTCAACTAACTACATTCGATGAACAATTCACCTTTGAAGAAGGTAAGATTGAAGAACCCGGTGAAGCGCCTAGCGGTGATCTCACCTTAGTAAATCCCAGGCAGGTGGATCATCCGTTCCAACAAAATTTTCTGGGTATCGATTGGGGTGGCAGATTCAGGAATGATTTAAACTATAGCGCCCGCGTAAGTTACCGGGTGAATAACCAGATTAATACCAGCCTTAGTTTTACCGGCTCGCAATTCTGGCGGGATAGCCATAATCACAACACCTGGAAATGGCTGCCGGAACGCACGACTCAAACGGAGGGCAGGAATTCCAATACCGTTTTTAGCTGGAGCCATACTCTAAGCCCTAAAACGTTTTATCAAGTAAAGATTGCCTTATTAGACAATTTCAGAGAAACCTATCCGGGTATGAGAAATGGCATCAGATTACTGCCCGATGCAATGAACAATCGTCTTTTAGACGGACTGGGAGCAGATTTTGGCACGACCAACAGTGGAAATCCTGATGGATTCCTGGATGCCATAGACTCTGCAGATGAAAAATTAGGGAGATTAGACCCCCGTACTGCTTTTAATGCAGTTGGGTATGGAGATGATTGGTCACAACATGATACCCGAAAATATTCTTTAAAAGTCGATTACCTTACCCAGTTTAACAGGCATAACGAAGTAAAAATTGGCTTTAATTGGGACTATAGTATATTGCAGCAGCAGCAAATTAGCGATGCCGATAGTAAAGTGCCTTCCCGCCGTGTAAATCCACCGGACAATGGCCCATATATCACCTCCGGTTCATTGCGGGATTTTTATATCCGCTACCCCAATTCAGGCGCTGTTTATATTCAGGATAAAATCGAATTCGAATCATTAATTGCTAATATCGGCTTTCGATTCGATCGTTTTGATGCTGGCGCCCAGGTATTTGAACAGGGTGAAGCCTTTTTAACCGAAGATTCTGAAAAAAAGCGCATTAACACTAAAAATTACTTTTCACCCCGGCTTGGTTTATCACATCCAATCACAGATCGCAGCAGGTTATACTTCTTCTATGGACGGTTCGTACAAATACCTACCTTGAGTGAATTGTACCGCCGGCAAAATCGTTTTCGTGTATTCCAGAACCAGCTAAACACTTTTGGTAATCCCGACCTCGAGGCAGAAGAAACCATTTCTTATGAAATCGGTTTCGATCACCAACTAACAGATGATCTCAAAATTGGCGTAACCGGATTTTATAAAGATATCCGCAACCAAATCAACTCGGAAATTTTTGGTCCGGAAGCGGCTCCGTTTCGCATTTTAGTGAACAAAGACTATGGTCAGGACCGCGGATTCGAATTTGATCTCATAAAACGATTTAGTAATTATTATGCCGCCAATATTAATTATACTCTCATGTGGGCCACCGCACGATCATCAACGTTTAACTTAACAAACTCTACTATACCCTACTCAAACATAAATGAAATTAATTCGAGTTGGGATCAACGTCATACCATTAATGCCAATATCCGGTTTGAATTACCTGCCGGCCGAGGTATCGATCTGTTTGGAACGACGATCGATCGTGCCTCACTGACTTTATTTTGGCGCTACGGCAGTGGTCAGCCTTTTACTCTTGATAGCGAACTCGACCCTAGTAGAATCGTAAATAACGAGCGGCTGTCCTATTTCAGCGAGTTGGATCTTCGTTTTCGAAAGGACTTCAAACTCATGTCTGATATTTTTGCAACATTCTATTTGGATGTCAACAACCTGTTTAATAGAAGAAATGTTCTCTTCTTACAAGGCGATGACGCTCACCGTTGTATCACTTGCACAATTGAAAATCCGGAAACAAATGTTTTAGAAACCAAAACCTTTCCCCACGGTAATATTGAGGGAGACGGTACCCCTCGGGATCTACAACCGAATCAATTAGGCCCACCCAGGCAAATTCTATTTGGATTTGGCTTGCGGTTTTAATTTTAATTCAGATAAGCATAATGCAAAAAATTAGGTGTTTAATAAAGGAGCAATTATGAAAACGAAATTGATTAGTCGCGGCATAGGTTTCCTTATGGTGTTATTATTCTTATCCAGCGGAAACCTGTTCGCACAATTTGCAAATTATTTTGCCGATTCAAGACAGCATAGAAATGGGAAAATATGGGTCATGGTCACCAATTTTGGTCAGTTTGGTACGAATTCAACGGGTGGTGTGTTCTGGCCTGGTACCGACCTCGTAGGCCGACAGGCACGGTATATCAATCGCGGCGCATTGTGGTTCGGCGGTATTGTACCATCCGATGCAACCAGCGGCCCCGATTTAAATGACCCCGGTGATTTAGATACCCTGGTTTCCGAGGGCACTTCAGCCTGGAGTGTTGTAGATTTTGCTGAGACCTTTCCTCATTATCCTGACGATCGCTCGGCAATCGAAGTTCGCTCTTCGCTTGTGAGTAGTCCATTCTTCCATCCGGATGCGGTCTCGGAAGAAGACTTTATAGCGGTATATTCAGATACTTTTTTAAATGCTGCCGGCTTTCCATTTGCTCCACCCAAACACCAACGTGCACTCGGTTTGGAAATAATCGAAAAAAGTTACCAGTTTTCCCTATCTTTTGCCGAGGATATTGTCTTTTTCGACCTGGTGATCATAAATATCGGGAATAACCGTATCAGGAATGCTTATGCTGGATTTTTTGCCGACAATGACATGGGCTGTATAGGAAACGCGTCCCAAAGAGATGACGCCACAGGATTTATGCAATTTAATTCCACTGGTGATAGAGTAAATACTTCCTGGGTTGTGGAGCCTGATGGAGATGATGGTTGCATGCCCGGTGTTGTAGGGGTTCGGGTTTTACGGCCAACAGCAGAAGAAGGCCAGGTTTCTTTTAACTGGTGGATGAGTGATTCCGACATCAGCACAAAAAACGACTGGGGACCGATAACACCTAACGTTTATACCGGTGATCCAAATGATGGAGAGCAAGTCGGCACCCCGGAAGTTGACGTTGAAAAATACGTCTTCATGAGTAATGGATCCTTTGATGATCCTCAATTCGATCCGGAGACACTGGAGTTTAATCCAAATATTCCGGCTGGTGTCGATCCCAATGATAACTCACGATTTTTAATTTCTTTCGGTCCTCTTGGAGCTACGGAAGAAACCATATCTGACCCGAGCGATCCAATGTTTGGTCAGACAGTTAAGATCTTTGCCCCTGGTGATACTGTTTTATTCACCTATGCTATTATTGGCGGTGAAGGTGATGCTGCCATATCACAAGCATTGGGCTCATTCGACCCGGCATCTTTTGTAGATTTAGGTCGAAATGCCTTTATGGCAGGAATTATGTTTGATAACCCGGGCGTCGACACCGACGGAGATGGCTATTTCGGTGACGATTTGGACGGTGACGGCGTTATCGATACCGGGGACGGGGTTCCTGATTTTACAGGTCCGCCACCTCCGCCATCACCACCACTCAAGGTTACCCCTGGCGACCATACAATAACCCTGGATTGGTCGGAAGCAGATCCCTCAAGCCCGGGCTACGATGCAAACGATCCTAATTTGCCATTGAACTTTAAAGATCCATTTGTTTCAGATGATCCGAATACACCCGAAGATGAAAGTAAGGACTTCGAAGGATTCCGCGTATTAAGAAGTGCAACCGGTATTTTAGGAACCTTTGAAATATTAGCAGAATATGATTTACCGGATAATGACTTAGGCCGCAACACAGGTTTATCTTTCACTTATGTTGACCACGTTCCAAATGGTTTGGAATACACTTATGCAGTAGTTTCTTTTGATCGCGGCGCCCCCTCATTTGGAATCGAAACCTTAGCCTCGAGCCCACTAATAAATGGAATTAAAATAGCCGCCTCACCAGCAGCAGAGACTTCAGGAGGTTTTGGTGATCAAGAGATCTGGACTGAGCCTAATCCTTATATAGAGCGTTCCGGTTTTGAGGATTTTGGATTACCGAATAATGTTGCAGTCGAAAACTTCCGCGTTATCGATTTTGTAAATGTCCCGGCAAAATGCACCATTCGAATATTTACCGTGGATGGTGATTTGGTCGATACCATCCGGCATGACGATCCTATGTCATCCCGAGCTCGGTGGAACTTACTTTCAAGAAACACCAGACCGATTGCAAGCGGCATTTACCTCTATTCAGTCGAATCTGATAATGGAGATCAAAAAGTCGGTAGGTTTGTTGTAATAAAATAATAAACCATGAGAAATTAAATGAATAAAAAACTTTTAACTATCGATAAGGTAGGGAGTCCTTTATGAAAACAATAAAAAAATCAATTCGAGTTTTCTTAGCCCTGGTGTTGCTGGTTTCATTTTTTCCATTCTCACTTTTGGCTCAAGATAATAATCAAGGTGCCATAACAGTTTTGGGCGGTGCATCTAGGACTGGAACTGCAGCGGCTCAATTTCTGCAGCTTGGAGTAAGCGCCAGGGCAACCGGTATGGGTGAAACATTTGTTGCTCTTGTAGATGATGCCAGCGGCGCATTCTATAATCCTGGAGTTTTAGCTTTAATTGAGAATAGGCAAGCCTTTTTCAATCATACTAACTTGCCCGCAGGTTTGGCACATTACTTTGGTAGTTTTATACTGCCGACCAATTCCATGGGAACATTCGCCTTGAGTTTCATCGCGTTGACCACCGGGGACATTCCGGTGACGGTAGCTTTCCAGGGACCCACAGGTGAGAACTTTAGCGCCACTGAAATTGCCATCGGGCTAACCTATTCCAAAAGCTTAACGGATAGATTTGCCATAGGCGGCACTGCAAAATTTATTGCCCAGGATTTAGCTGGTTTCGACTCACGAACGGTTGCATTTGATATTGGCACCATATACTTTGCTGGCTATCGACACGCACGTTTGGGGATGTCAATTTCAAATTTTGGACCTGATATTACTTTCGGTAGCGAAAGTGATGTGGGCTTCGAAAGCCAATCCTTTCCTATGCCATTAACTTTCAGGTTTGGTGTGGCAGTCGACTTAATGTATTCCGATGACAGTAAATTGTGGCTAACAGGCCAATTAAATCAACCTAACGATAACCTCAGGTACCAGAGCGTCGGCCTCGAATATGGTTATCATGACCTGATTTTCCTTCGCACTGGCTTTAAAATTGACGAAGAAAATAATGATATACTGGACGATGATGGTATCAAGATTGAAGATGGATCCGGTTTTGCCGAATCATTATCCTTTGGCGCAGGCATTAATCTCGATGTAAGCGGAGTTAACGGCCGATTCGATGTATCCTGGACCAAAATGACAAACTTTGATGACTTGGTAAGATTCTCCGTATTATTAGGCTTTTAGATTTAATAATCCTTAGTCTCAAATGGCTCCATCTTTTATTTATTTGATGGAGCCATTTTTTTAACCTTTTTTGGGGAATTTTATATGAAAGCGATCGTATGCTATTCATTATTACTGATCTCTACTGTTTGCGTAACCAGAGAACTTCCTGCCCAATTTTCTAACTATTTTAGCGATTCAAAAATTCACAAGACCGGCAAGCTTTGGGTAACGATTACGAATTATGGTCAAATTGGCGGGAACCAGTCAGCAGGTGTACTTTGGCCAGGTACCGATATTCAAGGCCTGCCCAGATACATAAATCGTGGTGGATTTTGGTTCGGCGGAATTGTGCCATCGGACGGAACAAATGGGCCGGATTTGAATGATTCCGGTGATCTGGATACCCTGGTCTCCGAAGGCACTTCAGCCTGGAGTGTTGTAGATTTCGCTGAGACCTTTCCTCATTACCCGGACAGTCGTTCGGCAATCGAAGTTCGCTCTTCACTTACTAGTAGTGAATTCTACCATCCATCTGCGGTCTCGGAGGAAGATTTTATAGCTGTTTATACAGATACTTTTTTGAATGTAGCCAACTTTTCATTTTCTCCACCCAAACACCAACGTTCCCTTGGTTTGGAAATAATCGAAAAAAGTTACCAGTTTTCATTATCATTTGCCGAAGATATTGTCTTTTTCGACCTGGTGATAATAAATGTCGGTAATAACTATATCAGGAATTTTTATGCAGGTATTTTCGCTGACAACGATATGGGTTGTAGGGGGAATGCTGGCGATCAAAGTGATGCTACTGGATTTATGGCTGTCAATTCTTTTGGTGATGTCGTCAATACAGCCTGGGTTGTCGAAACCGATGGTGGTGAAGGGTGTATGGCAGGCGTAGTCGGGTTTAGAATTTTACGGCCGACTTCGCGTGCAGCTCCGCTTGCCTTTAACTGGTGGATGAGTGACTCTGATATAAACTCTAAGGAAGATTGGGGCCCCATAACACCCAATGTCCTTACCGGCGATCCCAATTCCGGAGATCCCATTGGCACACCGGTAGATGATCCTGAAAAATACATTCTTATGAGCAATGGCTCCATCGACTGGAATCAATACGATACAGACGATAATCAATTTGACTCCAGGATTCCCGTACCTATGGGTCCGTTTGGATTTATTGCCAATGATCCTTCGAGATTTTTACTTTCAGTCGGTCCAATGGGAACCAGGGATTCCACGATTACAGAACAGAACGACTCCATGTTTGGCCAAACAGTTAAGATATTCGCTCCAGGTGATTCAATTCTGTTTACTATTGCAATTATTGGCGGTAGTGGCGATCCGGATGTTGCTAGAGGATTGAATTCTTACGATCCGGCTGCTTTTGAGGATCTTGGTAAAAACGCAATCATAGCAAACAGTTTTTTTGACACTCCTGGTGTCGATACGGATAACGACGGTTTTGCCGGGTTAGACCTCAACAACGATGGCATAATTGACACCGGAGACGATGTCCCGGATTTCACCGGACTCATTCCCCCACTCTCCCCTCCTTTGAAAGTTATCCCTGGCGATCGCACTGTAACCCTGGACTGGTCGGCTGCTGATCCAAACAATTCCGGATATGATGCAACAGATCAAAGTTTACCCCTAAACTTCATTGACCCGTTTTATTCGGATAACCCAAACACAGAAGAAGACGAGAGAATAGATTTCGAAGGCTTTCGAGTTCTTAGGAGCAAAACCGGCAAAACCGGTACATTTGAACTACTGGCAGAATACGACTTACCAAATAATTCAATTGGAAACAATACAGGTCTTTCCTTTAATTATGTAGACCATGTCCCAAATGGATCACTGTTTTATTATTCCGTCATTTCTTTTGATCGTGGCGCTACCGAACTTGGGATAGAATCATTGGAATCAGATCTTCTCACAAATCTAACCAAAGTAAATGTATCACCTCAACTTTTAGAAGGTTTTGCAAAAGTATGGGTTGAGCCAAATCCTTATGTTTCCGGAGATGGCTTTAAAATCTTTTCGATGACACCTGAAGGGATCGGTGTCCATAATCGCGCCATTGACTTTGTCAATGTTCCTGATAAAAGTACAATTCGAATCTTCACTTTGGATGGCGATCTCGTGCATACATTAAAACACAACGATCCATTTTATTCCAGAGTTAGATGGGACTTATTTTCAAGGACCGGCCGCGCAATTTCCAGTGGTTTATATATTTTTTCCGTTGAAACAATTAACGGGGATAGACAAGTAGGGAGGTTTGTAATCATCAAATGAAAGATTATACGTGTTTTGGAATGATCATTTCGACGTGATACTTCATCCAAAAGAAATTTCTTTCCTGGAAATTTGTTCCTTATTATAACTAAACTTCTTACATTCTAACTTGATTTTAAATATTTTTCCGATTAAAATATTAAAATCAACCCAATAAAAGGATTAACATGAAAATTCATAAGTTTTTATTTTTTGTTGGAATAACCATTCTTTTATTCCAACCGGTTTTTGCCCAGGATTGGTCACAATGGCGTGGTTCAAATCGAGATGGCGTTGCAGCCATTTCTCAAATTCCGAGTAATTGGCCCCAGCAATTACGACAAGCCTGGCAAATTGAAGTTGGTGAAGGCCACTCCTCACCCATTTACTCAAATGGTAAAATATTTGTCTTTACCCGGCAAAACACCGAGGAAGTTCTTCTCTGCATCAATCCGAAAGATGCCTCCATCATTTGGCAAAAATCTTATTCGGCGCCTTACACGCTGAATCCCGCCGCATTTGGCCACGGTAAAGGACCAAAATCAACGCCGGTGATTGCAGAGGGTAAAATCATTACCCTTGGTATCAATGGAGTGCTTTCATGCTTCGATATTACCAATGGAGCATTGACCTGGCAAAGAAGGTTTACTGAGCAATTCAGTAAAACGGCGCCTGTTTTCGGTACTGCTATGTCTCCACTGGTCAATGACGGTTTAGCCATTGCACATGTGGGTGGTCAAAAAGGCGCCTTAATGGCTATTGACATAAAAAGCGGCGACATCAAATGGCAATGGGATAATGACGGACCGGGTTACTCCTCTCCACTTATTGCAACAATTGCCGGGGTAAAGCAAATTATCACTTTATCTCAAAAAAATATCATAGGACTTGCATTTGAAAATGGTAAGCTGCTATGGCAAATTCCATTTCAAACGCCATGGTTTCAAAATATTCAGACACCCCTTTTTTATGAAAACGACCTGATCCTTTCCGGCTTGCAGAAAGCATTAATGAGGGTGAAAATCGAAAAGAAAAATGACACTTGGTCGGTGGAAGAAGTATGGAAGAACAAAGATACCTGGACCTATATGAGTTCTCCGGTTTTGTTCGGTGATATTATTGTCCTGTTTTCAGATCGTCGTAAAGGATCATATGCAATGGTTGATGCAAAATCCGGTGAGGTGTTATGGCAAAGCCAGGGTCGTGTGGGTGAAAATGCTGCTTTAATTCGGGTTGGTGAATTTCTACTGAGTTTACAAAATGAAGGAAAATTAATCATTGCAAAACCAAGCCGTGAGAAGCTGGATATTATTAGAGAATATACAGTTGCCGACTCTCAAACCTGGGCGCACCCGGTACTATTTGATAATCATATTTTGATTAAAGACAAAACAAATTTGACCCTGTGGAAACTGAACTAATTTTGAAAAATAATTTTTTTAAAACGCTTAAGAACAAACTTCTCCGAATTCGTCGATTGTATTCATTTTTAATAATTTCGATCTTAATTAATATCTTTGTTATTTCAGTATTACTCGCCCAAACTCAGCAAGACTCTCTCAGGAAGGATCAGATTGAATATAAACTCAAACCGGTAACAGTGACTGCAGTTCGTACTTCACGTCCGATTTATGAAGTCCCATATGCAATTGATGTTCTCTCCAAAAAAAGTATTCAACGTGGTAAATTACAGCTTTCCTTAGAAGAATCTTTGCGTGAAGTTCCTGGAATCATTGTCAATAATCGAAATAATTTATCTCAGGGCGACCGTATTTCCATCAGGGGAATTGGCAGCCGTGCTTCATTCGGGGTTCGTGGGATTAAGATTATTCTGGATGACATCCCATTGACCATGCCGGATGGACAATCACAATTAAACAACCTGGACATCAGCTCAATTGGGTCTCTTGAAGTATTACGCGGACCCAATTCCGCACTATATGGAAATGCTTCAGGTGGAGTGCTCATTTTTCACACCGAATTTGCATCTGAACAAAGATTGTTATTCACACCCAAACTCACTATCGGCTCTTATGGCTACCAAAAATTACAGGCAAAATCTTCTTTAAATTTTAAGCGCCATAATTTCCTGGTCAATTTTTACAATCTTAAATTGGATGGTTTTCGGGAACATTCTTCTGCGAAAATGAATTCAGTCAACATCGTTGGTCATCATAATGTATCGAAACATTTTCGGGTTAGAACAGTTTTCAATTATTATGATTCTCCATACCTGTTAAATCCAAGTTCCTTATCAAAATCTGCAGCGGAATCAACTCCTCAGCAAGCAAGAACATTTGTCAAAAACCAAGGAGCTGGAAAGGAAATTCGTCAAATCCAGGGTGGTGTTTCATTGTTGTATGGCCAAAAAAAGGAAAAATTCGAACTAACAATGTATGGATTGTCACGATCGCTTTTCAATCTTATCCCGGGTAGAATTATCGATCTTTCAAGGCATGCCGGTGGGTTACGTGGAGTCTTCAGCAAGAGCTCGCATCTAAATGGAATCACTATCAGATTGACTGGCGGAGCTGATTTTGAAAGCCAAAGCGATGATCGCTCCGAGTTTATTAATTTGGGTTTGCCTGATAATCTTTATCCATCGTTAGAAGAAAAAGAAATTTTTAACCAGGTTCGTTTCGGATCCAAGTTACTCGAACAAAAAGAGGAGGTCCTTGGTATTGGGCCTTTTATTCATTTAGAATTTGTTTTCCGGCAGAATTTATTTTTTACCATTGGGACTCGCTACGATTATTATAAATTCAAAGTTAAAGATAATTTTCTAGAGGACAATGTCGATGATTCCGGTGAAAGAAACATGGATCAAATTAGTCCAATGATCGGATTCACCTACCGCTTTGATCCTTTGTCCAGTTTTTACATAAATTATTCAACCGCTTTTCAAACTCCAACAACTACGGAATTGAGTAATCGACCATCTGGTGCAGGTGGATTTAATCCTGCATTGGAGCCGGAAGATATCAAAAGCCTTGAAGTTGGACTAAAAGGAGTTTGGGCTGACCACAAAATCAACTACGATCTGGCATTATACGCTCTACAAATTACCAATATGCTCATTCCGTTCCAGGTTCAAGATCCTGCCAGTGAAGAAATTTTCTTTCGGAATGCCGGTAAAGCAACCAATAAAGGATTTGAATTAAAATCTACCTGGACGCCAATCACCGGGACTAAAATCATTTTATCCTATTCATACATGAACTTTATTTTTAAAGACTTTGTTGTAGAATCTTCTCCTGATAATTTACAATTGTCTGACAACAAGGTTCCAGGCATCCCGCCACATCGATTTTTTGCCGGATTCAATTATGAACACGATTCAGGATTTTACTCAGCAATCAATTTTAAATGGAATGACAATTTCTTTGCTAATGATTTGAATGGACCACCTGTTGGCAGCGATTTATCAAGGCAATCTTTTATAAATTCATCTTATTTTTTAGTTGATACTCACTTTGGGCTTCAACGGAAATTACACGATTTTTCAGTTCATTTATTATTAGGGATCAACAATATATTCGATAATAAATATAATGACTCCATCGTACCCAATGCCTTCGGAAATCGGTTTTTTGAGCCGGCGCCTGGTAGAAATTGGTATGCTGGAGTAAGTTTCCCAATTTCATCTGCAAAGTAAATAGCCGAAAAAAAATCCATTTTTTTAATTTTCAACTTGATTTTTGTATTAAATATTTCGTAAAATTGAATAAGCTCAATTTAACTATCTGAACGAATCAAATCTTTTCTGTTGTTTTTAAAGGTTGAAAATAGGAAATGAACAAATCTATACCACAACCATTTCTTCCCAATCGTACCATATTGCTTGATGGCGGTGTTGGACGTGAGCTTAGATTTCGTGGCGTAGAAGTACCAAAAACTATCTGGTCTGCCAATGCTTTGCTGGTGGCACCGGAGGTGGTTCGCCAGATCCACATCGATTACATTTTTGCCGGGGCCGATATCATAACTACCAATACCTATGGGGTCAAACGTGCAGATTTAGCTGAAATTGGAATTGAATCTTTGTTTGAGGAATTGATTCAATTAGCCTGCAAATTGGCACGACAAGCCAGGACATCAACCGGACAACAAGTTTTGATAGCAGGTTCTTTGGCGCCATTGCGAGGAAGTTTTCGACCTGATCTAGTTGGCGATCCGGACAAAATAACACCTGTTTATCAGGAACAGGCAGAATTAATGGCCCCTTATGTGGATTTATTTTTATGTGAAACCATCTCCTCAGCTACGGAAGCTCGAGCTTCAGCAGAAGCTGCATGCAGTACCGGAAAACCTGTTTGGGTATCCTGGACTCTGCATGAAGACAGGTCCGGCAATTTACGCAGTGGTGAGACAATTTTAGAAGCTGCAGAAACGTTGCAAGACCTTCCGGTCTGCGGGTTCCTGGTGAATTGTTCTTCGCCTGAGAGTATAACATCCGCTATTCCTCATTTAGCATCTTTGGATACCAGGTGGTGCGGCGGTTATGCAAATATTTTTAAACCCATTGCCCAGGATTGGAAGCTTAATGGGGATAAAGAAACTGATGGATTTATACCATTACGTTATGATCTAAATCCAATGCAATATAGCGAACATGTTATGAAATGGCTGGATTCAGGTGCAACAGTAGTGGGAGGATGTTGTGGAACGAGACCTGCACATATCAAACTGCTAAAGGAAATAATAGACCAAGAAACCGAGTAAATAGTTAACGGGAGTTATAATGAACCGCAGAAATTTTTTAAAAGGAAGTTCGATCGGGGCTGCTGGAATTTTAATTACAAATCAAATGTCACAAATAAAGCAAACATTTGCAGCTGACCTTGACAATTTTAATTCAAAAATTAACGGAGACTTTACCCATCTTCGTTCAGCCTATCAATTGAGTCCTGATGTACAATATTTTAATCATGCATCCATAGGCACGATTCCAAGCGCAGTACAAAAAGCCCGTCAAAAATACTTGGAACTTTGCGAATCCAATCCCTGGCTGTATATGTGGGGCGGCGCCTGGGAAGAATCGCGCGAGGAGACCCGAAAAAAAGCTGCTCAAATTCTGAATTGCTCGCCCGGTGAAGTGGCCTTAACCCATAACACTACCGAGGGATTTAATATATTAGCAAATGGTCTTCCACTAGGCAAGGGCGACGAGGTTGTTTTCAGTTCAATGAACCATGCAGGCGCAAGTGTTTGCTGGTTTCACCAGGCCAAGGATAAAGGATTTCAGGTTAATAAATTCGATTTCCCTGTTACGTCTTCATCAGAACTATCTAAACAAGATGTCCTCGATTTATACGACCGCAACATCACAAATCGAACCAGGGTGCTGGTTTTCCCACACATAGACAATATTGTCGGGTTAAACCATCCGGTACGAGAGTTGACTGAACTGGCTCGAAGCAAAGGTGTGGAGTTTATCGCTGTAGATGGCGCTCAAGCTGTCGGGATGGTCCAGACAGATATGCGGGATATGGATGTTGATTTTTACGCTTGCAGTCCTCATAAGTGGGTACAATCTCCAAAGGGCACCGGTATGCTTTTTATGAAAAAGGAGCAACAACTACATGTAAAACCGATGTGGGTGACCTGGGGACAAAATCGCTGGAAAGGAACCGTGCGTATTTTTGAAGACTACGGCACCAGAAATCTTGCCGAAGTTCTTGCTCTTGGGGATGCTATAGATTTCCAACAAAAATTGGGGATGAAAGCTAAATTGAAGCACTACGAAAAGCTTTGGGAATACTTTGTAGAAGTCATTGATAATCATCCCCAGTTGCAATGGCGCTCTCCAAGAAACTGGGAATTATCGTCATCCATTTATGCTGTAGAAGTTATCAATAAGAAAAGTTCAGAACTATCTCAAGAACTGTTTAAAAACCACGGCATCATTGTCAGGCCGTTTTCCTCGCAAGGCTTGAATACCTTACGCATTTCACCAAACGTTTTTGATACGAAAAAAGAACTAGATGACCTGGTTGAAATACTTCTTGCTTACACAAAAGCTTGATCAAAAGATGAAAAAAATAATTTAATTGAGGTGCTGCATATGATAGTCATTCAAAAAGAGTATACAAATAGATTCTCACATTTGATATTCGGTTTCGTTTTACTCTGCATTCTGACAGCGACTTGTGTTTTTGGAAGTGATAAACCCAGGGCAAGAGACCTGGGTATTCCGTTAGATGGCAATCCGGGCAAACTCAATGCAATAACAGATGTTGCAGGAATTGAAGTCGGGCATGTCACGTTGATTTCAGGTGAAGGCAAACTAATTGTTGGTAAAGGGCCGGTCAGAACCGGGGTAACGGCCATCCTGCCCCGCGGTAAAAAGTGGGATCCGGTATTTGCTGGTTGGTACTCTCTCAATGGTAATGGCGAAATGACCGGTACCACCTGGGTGGAAGAGTCGGGTTTTTTAGAAGGACCGATCATGATTACCAATACTCATAGCGTCGGTGTGGTCCGGGATGCCGTGATTAGCTGGCAGCATAAAAATAAAATAAGCGACCCAATATTCTCCGATATCTTTTGGGCATTACCGGTTGTCGCAGAAACCTACGATGGTGGCTTAAACGATATCAATGGTTTTCATGTAAAGGCCGAACATGTGTTCACCGCTTTAAATAATACCAAGAGCGGCCCGGTTGCTGAAGGCAATGTCGGCGGCGGCACGGGTATGGTTTGCCATGGTTTTAAGGGGGGAATAGGAACAGCTTCGAGGGTTTTATCGCAACGGCAAGGCGGGTATACTGTCGGGGTTTTGGTACAGGCAAATCATGGCGGCAGAAATACTTTTACGGTTGCCGGCGTTCCGGTTGGCAAAGAGATTAGCGATTTACGCGGCGAATTTACATGGCCCCGGGAGACCGGATCGATCATTGTCGTTGTCGCTACGGACGCGCCATTACTGCCGCATCAATTAAAGCGATTAGCTCGCCGGGTACCTATAGGAATCGGCAAAGTGGGCGGCCAGGGCGGTAATACATCGGGAGATATTTTCATCGCTTTCTCCACTGCAAATCCAGGCGCGGCGCATCGCAGGGAGGTTCAAGATCTAAAAATGTTACCGAACGATCGAATATCATCGTTGTTCGAAGCCACTATTCAAGCAGTGGAAGAAGCCATTTTAAATTGCCTGGTCGCAGCAGAAACTATGACCGGTATCAATGGAAATACGGTTTATGCATTACCCCAAGATCGCTTGAAAGAAGCTCTGAAAAAATATAATCGGTTGGTGGAATAGCAGTAGTTTGATGTGTAGGATGATTAGGGGGTGGTGATGGGCATTATTATGAAACATTTTTGGATGCCATACTTATTTTCCCTTTAAATTACCTGCCTCTGCCCAGCCTCATAACCAAGGGGTGAGAAGCCATTAGAAAATGGCGCGAGGGACAGACAGAGGGCAATTTAATCGTTATTTAGTACTTGTTGAAGTTTCTTATTAGATATTATTTTTTTTAGGATTGGTACAAGCATTACAAGAAGAAAAAATTTATTTATTTGAGTAAAGAACCCAATTGTATAGTTAGCAAAGACAGCAATGATAAGAAGTGTTATGAGAACTATTAACAACCACTGTAGAAATTGATATAAGTTATTTTTCATGGTTTACATACCTTTATATCCGCACCTCAAAAAAGTCTTTGTGCAAAAAATAAATAAATTCTAAGCCTTTATCTTTACTCCAGGCTGAATGATATTTTAGCATCCTTAGATTTCCCTGCCACCATATCCCGAACATGAACGGTTAATTCGAAATTTCCTTTCCCAATCTTCCCAAGGTCGAGTTGTGAATATGATATATCTGTTGAAGTAGAGCCAGATTGCCGGTTCGAGATTGTAGTACTTTTACCACCTTTTTTGAAGAAACCTGTTATTCCTCCTTTTTTAGCCTCCTTTACTTTGTATTCAATCTGAAAATCAGTAGAACCTGAGCCGTCTTTCTTGAGGCCATAAATTTCAAAATAAACAAATATCGGGTCGGTTAATGAAAACTTTCTAAAGGGTGTCGGCTCAATTGCCAGGGACGAACGGATAATACGTTTGTAAGTTGGGATAGACATTGAATCCGCCTCCGGAAGAATATTTTCTGCTAGCAGGACAGAACTGATTGCAAGTCCTTGATCTCTCTTATTCTTATTAAAAATAAATTCTTGTTGACCATGCTGATGGGTTGGGTTGTTAATTGCCTCTGAAAGAAAATAATAGTCACCTTTGCTCAACTCAAAGTCGAAAGTTCCATAAGTACTCTCAGATATTAAATCTGAAAATTTGATGGGAACAACAGAATTTTGTTTTGCAACATTAATTTTTTTTGAATTTATCACCAAAGTGCTCATTAACACATTTTGATTGGGTAACTCAAGATAGGATTCAATAGCTTTTTGTTCTAGCCCATAAGTGACTACATAAGTTCCCGTGTTATTATCATTTTCAAAGTAAGAAATATGTTGCACAAAAGGTAAATCCGATAAGATTCGGCTAACGACGTGTTTTAACTCCTCTCTCTTCTTTTTATTCTTAAACGATTCCACGCCAATCAAGAAACCCATTTGTCTAAAACCATCATCTTGTGACCAATTTCCAAACCTTTTCAAAGTCCTAAACTCAAAATCAGCCGCCTGGTAAGATGGTGAAAGTAACTTCCGCCTTTTAACAATTTCAACATATGCTCTTTGTTTGTTGATCTTTCCGTCTTCATCTGTAAGTGTTTGTAAACCAAAATCAATTTGGTTAATAAGGATATACCCATTTACATCTT
The DNA here is from genome assembly GCA_022566355.1 of candidate division KSB1 bacterium. NCBI lineage: Bacteria > Pseudomonadati > Candidatus Zhuqueibacterota bacterium. Next base: position 5,815 of record JADFJB010000003.1, on the reverse strand, counting down.
CAAAAAAGTCAAATGCTACAGCTGGTTTAAAAGAATAATAAAACCAGGTTTCTACCGAAGGCCGGAATCCAGTATCAAATATTTGCGATTGTGTACGGGCACTACTTGTTGCCATTTGGGTTTCATTAAATAATTCATCCGCTTCGCCATAACGGACAAAAATACTACCGCGATGATCATAAGTTCGATCTGAAGAATTACCATAACTTTTGCGCGCAATCAATAATCGCTGGTAATGTTCGAAAAGTCGCTCATTGGATAGAGTCGATCTGGTTGGATCGCGCCGTCTCCAAAAAGAAGAAATGAATTGCATTTTTTCCAAATTACCGGATAATTGCCACCACAATTGATATTCGCTTTCATTTAGAATATCGATTATGTCTATAAACAAACGATTTAAAATGCGTCTATTGTGCTGGGATTGCTCAAACAAACTTGGAACTGCTTGCATAAACCTATTTGTTGCGATTGAAATATCTTCCTCATCAACAAATATATTTTCCAGGTAGTTTGCTTTCCATGTTCTCGGTAATTTTTGCCCACTTACTGTCAGAGGGTAAGTTAGAATGGAATAAAATGAAGCAATAAGGATGATCAATTGAAAATGCCGATTATTCATACGCTCTCATCAACCATTAAATTAGACGAGGTCTATTGATCTTACGAGTTTTAATGTAATATCTTATTTGAGGAATGCAATTCATTAAATTTATTCTGACATTTTTTTAAGTTTTTTCCCGGGTGTTCAACGAAATGTCCTAACCTGGATAATTCATGAATCATGTTTTTGAGCTTAAAACTTCCAATTATGTCATCCCGTCGCGCGACGGGATCTATTTACATACATATGAAAAAGCAGAAAGTTAAGCATGAAAATAGGGTGAAATGATCTTTTCTTGGATACCAATTATAAGGTTTATGAATGGGTCAGGCTAATAAACTTTTGGAGTAATTATGAAAAATTGAAATGAATGACCTAACACAATATAATCGAATAAATATCGTCTTTTTTTGATCAGTATTAAGTCTGTACTACAAGGCGATAACATTGTGTTTTTTAGCAAAGTTTTGGTTGGCCAAGATCATACACAACGATCAACAAACAACACGGCTTTAAAATAAAAACAATAATATAGCCACGGATTCGCACGGATAAAACACGGATTTAATAAATGAGTTCATTCTAAAAAGGAGGGATACCGATTCCATCGCTCTCAGAAGTATTTGTTTTCATGTATCAATTTTTTTTAGAAAAGCGATTGAATCGGTTTTTAGAGTAGACTCATAAATGGAACTTTAAATTTCACTTTTTCAACTTAAAACATTTCCACAAACTTCAAATTGAATGGTATGATATAATTTTTTTTTCTAAACGGATTTTATCCGTGTCCATCAGTGAAAATCCATGGCTAAATAATTTGGTTATGGCCCAAGGCCGCGCTGTGTTAATCAGTGGCTGATATCGTTTTCACACTACATTTGGATTCTTAACTTTTAATCATCATGATTATCTAACAATGATTGTTCATTATATTTCATAACCACCTGAGCTGAGTCGTAAGGGTGGGTTATATATATATAGACAACATGCTTCGACTCCGCTCAGAATGTTCTTTGTTCGCAATTATTTAATCCCCATCCACATCAATTATCTCTTTGCCGGAATTCTTTAAAAGTTTATTAAGCTCTGCAACATCTTCATTCAGGATTTTTTGTAATTCTGATAAATGTCCTTTTAAAATTTTTTCGATGTCATCAAACCGCAAGAAAGCATCTTTTCCGAGCTTTTGGTCCGCACGTGTTGTCATGCCATTTAGATAGGTTAATTGTCTATACAGCTTTGGTTTGAGCTGGGCGCCAACCTTACCTTCTTTTGTTTGTACCAGCTCTTCTTCAATTGCCGTTAGCCTGTCAGCAGTTGCACCCAACTTAGCGGCCAACCGGCTGTCTTCTTGAGAACTACTTTTTATGCTGTCCAGCTGGCTTCTAACAGAACGGATTTGAATCACACCGTTATTCGTTTGAGAAATGCTATCTCGGATGCGAATATTCAAATCAAACTGCTCCTGCAGATCAGCAATGGTAACATTGTCTTTTGCCACTCTCGGATCTATCATGACTATTAAATTCTGTTCTTGACTCCAATCCCCCACTCGCAATCGAACTCGGTAACTACCGGGGACTGCAAATGGTCCCTGGCCACCAAATTGATTTCTCTGTAACGAAACCGGGCCAGTATAACGAAGGTTCCAGACAAAGCGATGCATACCCGGTTTATTGGTGAGCTTGGTTGATCTTCCGCCAAATCTTATATTTGTTGACATTTCAACTTCACCCGAATCCGTTCCAGTGGCTGTTTCAACCGGACTTGAATAGGTTTGTATGATATTGTTATTAGTATCCAGGACTTCAAGTATGATTCCTTCACTTGCCTTTTCGGCCAGATAGTAATCAATCATGGCGCCGTTCGGAGGATATTCAGGAGACGCTCCGTCATCTCCTGCCCTTCTATTCGACCATCGGGTTCGATACGCATCTCGTGGTTTAAAAAGGAATGCTTTGGCTTCGGCTATTTTGTTATCAATTTGATGCAGTGTGCTCAAATTATCCATAATCCAAAACGATCTGCCCATGGTTGAAAGCACAAGGTCTTTATGGTGAACTTTGATATCGGTAATGGGTGTGGCTGGAAGGTTGAGCTGAAACGACTGCCAGTGCTCGCCATCATCAAATGACACAAACATGCCGAACTCAGTGCCGACATACAGTAAACCCTTCCGATTTGGATCTTCTCGCACAACACGAGTTGGCTCATTTGAGGGAATTCCATTTGTACCATCAGTTAACAGTTGCCAATCTTCCCCATAGTTGTTGGTAAGAAAGATGTATGGAGACCAGTCATCTAACATATAACGATAAACAGCAGCTAAAGCCCTTCCCGGTTCATGAGGGGATGGATCGATGGTTTGAACCCTGCCGCCTGGGAGAAGACCCTTGGGCGTAATATTTTTCCAGTTTTTTCCTCCATCACGGGATATGTGAAATAAACCATCATTCGAACCCACCCAGAGCACGCCTTCCTCGAATAGCGATTCTCTGAAAGCATATATCGTGCTGTAAATTTCCTCACCGGTAATATCACGTGTGATAGGCCCTCCGGAAAAAACTTGTTTAGTGGGATCATTGGCAGTAAGATCGGGGCTGATGGTCTCCCAGGTTCGACCTTCATCCTTGGTTTTGTGAACATATTGCGAAGTATGATAAATCACCTGGGGATTATGGGGCGAAAGTTCAATGGGTGAAGTCCGTTGAAACCGATACGGCATTTCACTGGCAGCATGACCATAGTTAAAATGTGGATAGACCCAGTATTGCATTTCTTGTCCAGTCGCGTGATTATAACGACTGAATCGCCCTTTGCAGCCACCATAAACGATGTTTGGATCCAACGGATGAATAGCTATCGGGCCGGTCTCACAACCAGCAACTGCACGCCAGAACTGTTTCGGTGAGATTGGCCGGTTTGAGGTTGGTGGAATGCTTGGTACCATGATCGTACTATTGTCCTGCTGTTCGCCATAAACCCAATACGGGAACTGGTTATCCACAACAACATGGTACAGTTCTGCCGTAGCCTGGTTATATTGCTCAGACCATGTTTTCCCTCCATCGAAACTAACATTCACACCGCCATCATTAGCCTGGAAAAGAAAATTAGAATCTTCAGGGTGAATCCACATATCGTGGTTGTCTCCATGGGGCGTACGAATGCGGTCAAACGTCCTGCCGCCATCGACTGATTTGAAGAATCCTTCATTGTTAATGTAAACGGTATTTTCATCATTGGGATCTGCAGTAATATGCGTATAATAAAAAGGACGGTATGTCAGACTTTTTTGGGGATTAATAAACTGGAAACTCAAACCGGCATCATCCGAACGATATAGTCCGCCTTCATCATCAGGCGCTTCAACCAATACATAAACTCTTTGTGGATTTGCAGGTGAGACGGAAACGGCAATTTTTCCGATTAATCCACCTGGCAATCCGGTTGTAAGTTTTAGCCATGTGTCTCCACCATTAGTCGTTTTGTAAAGTCCGCCTTCTAAAGCGCCGCTGATAATGGTCCAGGGTTTCCGTTCGGCACGCCACATTACAGCATAGATTTCCAGAGGGTTACTTGGATTCATAGATAAATCCACAGCGCCGGTGCTATCCGAAATGAACAACACCCGTTCCCAATTTGTCCCTCCATCTTTCGAGCGATAAATGCCTCTTTCCGGATTAGGTCCGAAAGCATGACCTAATGCAGCTATATAAACTAAATTTGGATCATTTGGATCAATTACTAACTTGCCAATTTGACCGGCTTCAGGCAACCCGATAAATGACCATGTTTTTGCGCCATCTTCAGATTTATAAACTCCTCGTCCTGTAGAAACATTACTGCGGATACAGGCTGAACCTGTCCCGACGTATAAAACATCCGGGTTTGACTTTGCTGCTCCAATGGCTCCGATTGAACCAACAGAGAAATATCCATCTGATACATTTTTATAATTCCGTCCGTATGTGGTAGTTTTCCAAACGCCTCCACCGGTTCCGCCAAAATAGAGGATTGTGGGATTACCGGGAACGCCTGTCACCGCGGTAACGCGACCACCCCGGTGAGGTCCGATCATACGATATTTTAATCCCTGGAATAATTCAGGTTTAACAGTTGTGTTGGGGTCAGATTTAGAATCATCTGCATAGCTTAGTTTTGAAGAAATCAGGACAATTCCGTTTGAGATTAAAAATGAGATTAAAATGAATAGGTACATTTTGGGAATGAATTTTATGAGGGTATTCATGTTAATATCTCCTAATTAAACAATCATTAATAATTAAATGTAAGTTAATATTGAAGAAGTATATAGAAACGTTACTTACTTATAGAAAAATAAAACTGCCGGAGAAAAAATCAAGGTTTTTCATCAATTGACCAGCCTTAAATGTATTTAGAAATTTGTAATTTAATCAAATAATAATCTCAATAATTATGCCATCAGCATTATAATTTAATCGATTTCAAATATTTTATATAAATTAAATTATAAACTTATAATTCTTTTCAACAATTCAACCGATTAATAAAATGATTAAATATATTCCATGATCAAAGAGGATCATTAAATTACTCGTAAAGAATCCTTAATAATGAAAGCGTGATGCATGAAAATATTAATCGCAGAAGATGACGCGATCACTGGCCAATTTTTAAAGATTATTTTAAATAAAGTTGGGTACGACACCATTCTGGCTATCAACGGTAACCAGGCCTGGGAGATATTGCAGCAAGAAGATCCTCCCAAACTAGCAATATTTGATTGGATGATGCCTGGAATTAGCGGGGTAGAATTATGTAAAAAACTTAGGGCCACCAATGAGATTATTCGCACTTATATTATTTTATTGACTGCTAAAACTGCTAAGAATGATGTAATAGCCGGGTTAAAAGCCGGAGCAAATGATTATATGACTAAACCATTCAATAGAATTGAATTGATAGCCCGGTTAAAAGTAGGCGAACATTCCCTTGATTTACAATCTCAGCTAATCCAACGAATCCAAAATTTAGAAGAAGTTGTGAGACGAAATCATCTACTCGGACAGGCCCTGAGAAATCAAAGCAAATCCAAAACTCGCTCACTCCCGAATAACTGTGGGATGGATCATATTCTTATGAAAACTTTGAACGAGATGGGTGTAAAATCTCTCAAAGTGCACAATGAAACAACTGTTGATAATGAATTAAAACCTCACTATGTTGCAT
>JADFJB010000002.1 GCA_022566355.1 candidate division KSB1 bacterium | reverse complement strand
CCGGATCATTCTCAATACAGGTATATTACTAAACGAGTATTATATCTTAAAACTCAGGGATGTTTTACATCTGCAGGATCTAGAGTTTAGAGTTTCGGTTTACCAACCTTCTCAATTATCCCGATCTGTTCATTCATCTAATAACCAATTGGTCGAAACAAATTAGATAACCTTTTTGGGGACTAATTGAAGTAATCATAATTATAATTATACTATAAGATCCTTGAGGTTCATCGGTTAACAGTAAACCAATTTATCAAAAGTAGAAAACGGCATGAAAAGTTACTTTAAAACTTTGCACATATGTTATCATTGACCTTTTGAAGATCCTTCGACCTATTTTTAAATTGAAGGGTTTTCTCACTATATTGTGGATAAGCGCCAGCTACTTGAGCCGACAGCAGCTGCGAAACGGGAGTCACTATGTAAGTGAGGCCTCCCAGGGCATTCACGAGATCATCGAAACCAGGTTCAAGCGTATCATGGATGCTGTGCGGGACAAGGAGCAGAATTTTAATCCCAGGACACACGTTCTACTCATGCAAGAGGACTCGCTGTTCTGGAGTTACCTTATTAAGATCGGGTTGAGGAACCAGATAAAGAACGTAATGGCTGACCTTCCGCCCTCGAAGTATCGAGCCATATACGTTGTCTTTGGCGCCGATATCACCCGTCTCCGATGAGGCTACTTCTGCATTAATTAACCAAAACAGATGAATGAATAATTAGAAAAATAATTTAGAATTATCTCTTTTTATGGCAGTAAAATACTTAACTCAAGAAGAAGCTCAACGCTTCTTTTCTAAAATCCACGATCGTCGCGATTCGGGCTTTGTGCAAGCTGATGTATGATTTTTGGTTTAAGGACTCTTCGGAGGTGGGCAAACTCACCATCAGATAATGGCCAAACCACTACAAAATGCAGCGATGGTAATCGATGCGGTTTTTGTCCTGGCGCAGGCCGTGGTCTTCCAGCCTTAATTGTCTTTGTCAATATCGGGAGCAGTCCAAAACTCAGTATCACCGCGTGAATTCACAGATAACACTCCCCCGTAAAACGCGGCATTAAACAGCACACGAAAGGTCCCGAACGACTGGCCGCGCCATTGTGGCCGGAAGCCTAAAAGAAGTACATGACCGTCACCATGGTAGACATCCAGGGCGGCGGCGTATCCTTGAATATATTTTTGCCCGAGCATGTAGCCGGAAGCCAGGGGTGAACCCTTCTTTTGGAAAGCCGCCAGCGCCGTACCCTCGAAATCTTCCAGGGTGGTAAAAACCGGACTGCGGCTAACGAAAATTTTTGTCCGTGGTGGCATACCGGCCATCACCGGATGTGTCTGATCGACATCGACTTGCACAATGGATGCGCCAACGAAATAATCTTTACGTTTTAAGGTGTCAATCACGCTTTTCACCGGCAAATGCAGTTGCTCTATAGCGAAAACGCTACTGTTGTTTAAACAAACCAGCGTACCGCCGCTACGGACAAACTCATCGAGGTTACGAACCCCCACAATACCAAGCCCTCCCTGGTAACGCGGAGGAACAGTGCCCTTACTAAATCCATTAAGTAGCGTTCGAGCGCGAATATCTGCCAGAATGATCACGTCAAACCTGTCGAGCAGGGAACCATGGTGAAAATCCGTATTGCCAATACTGGTGAAGGAGAAGCCATAAGATTCCAGCAGCCATCTGGTCCAACCTTCATCCATGCTTGGCTGCCAGGGCTTGTAAAGCGCAAGTCGAGGTTGCACCTCGGCTCCGCTTGACCCGCCTGTGCGTACCGCACGAATTGCGAGATCACGAACCCAATTATTTTGGTCGGATTTTGAAATGCCTGAAATCGCATATTTTGCCGGATTTGTGTCAGTAAGGGCCACGTATCGAACCTTACCTCCGGAACGTAAAGCTCTATTGATTGCCCGAAAGGAATTGTTTTCAGCAGGATCGACCAGCAAGTTGCCGCCGGAACCGGTGATCTTTCCGGGGGGTGGGAGTATCCCGGCGGCATTGGCATTCGTATTAAATCCCATTCCGGGAACGCTGTCGAATGAACTCGCATCAGTTTCTTTTGCCTGGTTGTTGGCAGATTGCCAGTCAACTGCATCTCCCAGCGGAAGAGACATGGCTTCGCGGACCTCCATAGTGAGCGGGTTTTCTGCGGCCGTCACATCCACTCCCATCATAAACGGTAAAGTCCACCCGCCGCATCGTAGGGTTGCTCAGGCGGGCCTTCAGGATACTCGCGCAAATCAGGGTAGGTCTGTATACTCATCACCTCACGTGCAAGGGCGGCAAACTCCTGGTTCATGGGAATGACCCATGTGCCTTTCGGATAGTTGATACCATCATGCCGGATCGCTCTTGAGACCTGGTAAACCTCGATGCCGCCGAAGGCCAGTCGCCGCAGCATTTCGACCGCTGCGACCGGATCCCGCTGACTTTGTGGGATAAAATAGGCGTAAGGAGGCTCCTGTTCGTACTTACGGATGGTATTGCGGCCGGCCTGGTAACGGTTGTACAGTAAGTCGTATTTATACTTTGCGGCAAAATCCAGGGTCGAGATTGATGCAGTGACCATATAGTCCACAGCATCGCGTAACCGCCACCAACCACCTTGCCAGGGACTGGAGTAAAGCGATTCCACGCGCAATTCGCGGCTGTTGGCTCGAAAATCATTTACGGTATAGAATCGTGGTGTGGCATAGCGGTAAAGAGCCGTTTCAGTCCAAAAAGCCGGAATGTTCTTGAACATCGGCATGTAGTCTATGTAGCCCGGATACCATGAGTCGAAGCCAGTCCCCATGTGTGTTGCTCCCGGCTGGCCGTTAGATTCAAGGCCGTATGCTATAGCCATGCCGATGCTGTTCACCGTTCTGGACATCAGCGGCGGCGCTTCGGCCCCGATAGGTTCGGCAAAGGGCGGCAGCCATATGCGCGTGGGGAACGGTGCGGTCTGATGGTGTACATAGATAATCTGCGGCTCCCAATGCCGCCAGGTGCGTTCGATAACGCGAGACTCGATCATATTCAACATGTAAGCATCGCGGTTATTGTCATGGCCGACATATTTTTGATAGAGTTGTTTTAAAGGCGCTACTTCGTACGGCGTGCCGACGTTTGAGCGATACCATTCCACCACGATATCTTGACCATCCGGGTTGAGAGACGGCCACAATAAAAAAACGACATTCTCCAAGATTGTTCGAATCTTTGCATCATCCACGTTGCTGAGCAAATCGTAAGCAAGCTGAATGGTGTGTTGAGCGCCGGCCACTTCGGTAGCGTGGAGGCCGCCGTTAATGTCTACGAATGCTTTGCCTTCTACGGCAAGTTCTCGTGCTTCGGTATCCGTCAGATCTTTGGGGTGCGCCAGGCGTTGTCCAATCTCGCGATACTTTTCTAAATCAGCAAGATTTTCCGGTGTGGAGATTAAGGCTAAATACCAGCGCTTGCCTTCTGTTGTACGCCCGATTTCAATAAGTTTTAAATAGTCGCTGGCTGAATCCAATCGTTGAAAATAGCTTATAGATTCATCGTAAGTTGCAAGCTTGTAATCAGCCCCGACTGTAAAACCAAGTGTCGTTTCCGGCTTTGGAATATTTGGCTGGGCGAAAGCCGGCACAATGAATATCACAACGGAAAGCAAAGCCGCAATTAACGGAGTTTTTAGTAAAGCGAGGGTCTTTTTCATTATGGTGTCTTTCTTCTTTTGAAATGATTTTGTCTTGGTTCATCTATTCAGCCTCGAAGTCTCTAAGACTCAAAGGATAAAACTATGAACGAATATAATTCTAAGCAATAAAGAAGAATTGTTACTATTCAGCCATTGGCCTTTAGCTGTTTGTTTTTAGCTTACTGATGAGATTGTTTATCATTTTTTGTTGGATTAATTGTCAATAGCCTACAGCCAAATGCAAATAGCCAGATCTAATTCTTTTTCCAATTCTTCAACAACCTCTGTTGCTCCAGGTACGGAATGCCGCTCTCGATCCACTGTTCAGCCGGCTCGTCTTTTAGGTAGTGGCCAAACCAGTGTAAAATACGGCGGTGGTAGTCGATGCGGTTTTTGTCCTGGCGCAGGCTATGGCCTTCTTTCGCATAGACCAGCAGCACCATTTGCTTTCCTTCCCGGCGGGCGGCGTTGTAATACTCGATGCCCTGGCGCCAGTCCACATTGCGGTCGTTGTCACCGACCTCGAAAAGCAGGGGCGTGTTGAGATTTTCCACATTCATCACCGGCGAGTTGCGCACATAACCATCGATATCTTTCCACGGCGGTTTCATCATACGCTCCTGGCTCACCTCAAAATGAAGGTTTTCCGGGGTACCACCAAATGCCCAGCCCACCATGCCGTACATGCTGAAGAAATCCGTCAGCCCGGCGCCGGCAATAGCGGCCGCAAAAATGTCCGTTTGCGTTACCGCAAAAGCCGCCTGGTAGCCGCCCCAGGAATGCCCGGCCAGACCGATACGTTTTTCATCCACCAGCCCCATGTCAATCACTTTTTTAACCGCGATCTCTATGGTTCGCACCGATGAGATACCGGGATCGCCACTGTCAAAGACGATGTCTGGTTGTAGCACAAAATATCCCTCGCTGGTAAAGACGCTATGATTGTAATAGTTACGCTGCGAGGGCACAGCATAACGGCGCACCATGTGAGAGCGTATTTCATAGATGTAGGTGATCATGGGATATTTTTCCCCGGGCTGGTAATCGGCCGGGTAAAACAGCGCGCCCTGCAACTTGCGGCCGTTGGCGTTGGTGTATTCAATCAGCTCGGATTTTCCCCAGGCATAATCCTTTTGAAACGGATTGGTGTTGGATACCTGCTTGCTTTTGGCAAAGTCTCTGGGAGCGACAAAATAATCAGGAGAATCGTCGAAGTTCTGGATCACATAGGCAAAAGTTTTGGCCTTTTTTGCCTTTATCAGATTAGCAACATTGGCCTCCTGCCAAACCAGGTTTTTTGGCTCTTTGCCGGGAATCACGCTGGCGTAACCATATTTCTTGCTCCATTCACCATACAGGCTCAAATACATCGGCTTTTTGACGTCAATGGTTTCTTCCTCCGGATCCAGCCGTACATAGCGGTGGATAACTTTTTCAGCTTCGCCATCGGTTACTTTCCTGCTTTTGGAGCCATCCGCCCAGAGCTGCCACACATCATATTTAGCATTAGCAAAAAATGACTTGCCGTCTTTAGCCCAAGCAACAAACCGATAGGGTGGCTTTTGTTCTACCGGGTGATCGTCTTCTTTATTGACGAAGGAGACTCCTATGTCCGCCGTGAGGTTTCGATCTTTTGCTGATTTAAAATTGTAGGTGTGGTAGTGATCGTCTTTTAAATAGACGATATTTTTCCCATCCGGGCTGATGGAATAAAGGTGGTTCACCCGCATCAGGAACTTCTGTTTTTCACCGGAATGAATATCGATGGCGTAGGCATCAAATTTCGGCCGTCCGAACATGCCTTCGAATTCGTAAGGCGTCGAATCGAGCCCAAGTACGATGGCTATATCATCCTGAACCCGGGTGCGCTCCGTGAGGTCATCCCCAAGTTGCACAAATTTGTTTTCTTTGATATGCCAGACCGCCAGGTGGGCATCCTCGCGTCGTTTCTCCGCCCGCTGCTGCTGTTCGGGAATAATACGAACATCCTTGCTGTGCCAGATCTGCAGGTCGGGTGGTTCTTCGATTTTGACACTATCGGGATTTTCTGTTTTGGTAGAATCATCCTTTGCTTCATCCACTTTCGGAGGTTTTTTTTGCCATTCCTTTGTAGCAAAAAAGAGAGATTTTCCATCTTTGGTCCATTCAAGTTGTCTTGTGTTGACGATTCGAGTGGCTGTAGGAAAACCTTCTATTTTTTCGGGGTCGAAGATATTCGCGACCGGCGCTTTGCCGGCGAGTTTCTGCCAGGCGATGATGACATGGGTCGAGTCTTCATAATCTTCATTTTTTTCAACACGGAAGGCAGCCAGATCGTCGCCTTTCTTGCGCCAGGTTAGCCCTTTGTATTCAGCCGCTTTACTGTCGAGGATTTTGAGTTGGCCTGTCGCCGCATTGAAAAGCTGAATCCCGTTACCAGCCTGGCCCTCGGCATCTATGATCAGGGCAAGCTGCGCGCCTTCTTCCCGCCATTGGTACTCAGAAACATTACCAAAGTTGAAATCTCTCCCTGTTTGCAAATCGCGCACTACAAGGTCGGCGCCCTTGCTCTTTTTTCCTTTCAGTGCATAATGCTTCATAGCTACAAACTGGCTGTTACCGCTAAAGGCAAAAGATGCTACATCTTTTATTACGGCGCTATCTTCACTAGCGAGACCGAGCAGTCCGAACTTGGTGTGAACCGGCTTCTTTTTCTTCTTGAGTTTCTTGCTTTCTTCGGCAGACACTTCAATCAAATAACCGAGCCACTGGCTGTCTTTAGAAAACTCGGGATTCGTGCCTTGCGCTAATACCTTTTGAGATTCGTCCTTTAGATTATGAAGTCGCAATTCGTTTTTGTCATTATTTCTTCGGATCGAATAGATAAGCCAATTCCCATCCGGCGACAACGCACCGCGGGAGAGTGTTTCCCATTTGCCATAATCTTTTGGAGTGACCGGTTTACGATCCTCAGATTCGGTTTGCCGGGTTGTGGCATTCGCGGCGGTCAAACTGACGAGCATGGTTGATATCAAAAACATGAATTTCATTTGGCGAAAAGTAGGCATCATACCTTATCCTCTAAAATCATAATTTGATTGTCAACCGAGAGTCAAAATTGGGATTGCAATTTTTAATTAGCGCGAGATCTAATTAATAAGTTTCTATGTTAATATTTAAAGTTTGTTATGGTGCGAATTTCTTCAACTTCAAGTCTTTTATCATTTTGAAATGCTTTATGTTACTTGATGCAAGAATCATATTGTTTTCTACTGCAGTTGCTGCAATTATGGCGTCTCCGGACCTCAAAGCCGAAGAAAGTGTGTACTCTTCAATGTAAATTGAAGCCCTGTGACCAATATTTTCAGTGAATGGTAAAATAACAAAACCATACGATGTGATAAAATCTCTTCATAGTTATGCTGGGTTTTGCTCTTTGCAACCTGTAGAAGTTCCATGTACGTTTGAATGGATAGGCGCCTGCTTTTTGATTTTTCCATGAGGGCTGCAGTTTTTTCGTTTCCCCTTTGTACCCATATGAAAATATCTGTGTCAAATATCATTGTACCTGGGTTCTCTTAAATCATTGACAATATCCAGTGTGGTTTTATCATTCTCCCCGGATAACATTCCAAAAAAAGGATGATCCATTATTTTGCCTTGTTCTTTTCTGTTTACAGGAACAATAATTCCTTTGACTTTGCCATGATATAAAACAGTAACTTTCTCATTCCGGTCAAGCGCTTTCAGTACATCGTTCATTTTATATCTCAAATCAACTACTGTAGCTTTCATGAAAGTTCTCCTTAAAATGTATAATCATAAATTTACATTTATGGAAATTGGATTTCAAGGATTATTGCCACAGGATCCTCACTTTATAAACGCAACCCGCTCCTTGCCTGGAAATCGTTTAAACTGTTGAAAATCGTGGCCGGGGATAACGCGCTCCGATGATCCGGCAAGGGCAATCATACGAGCTTGTGCTTCGACGTTTGCCACCCCGTCTTCGGGTGTAAATGTAGCAACCGGAGATTTGGTTTCCAGGTTACGGTAAAGATAGCAGTTGTCGGAAGCCAAAACGTAAGGCGGATCTGTTTCAACCAAAATATATTGGGATGAATAGGTATGGCGCGCACCGGTGAAAACCCGAATACCGGGAAAGATTTCCACATCATCGCCATTAACCAATCTTAGCTTTCCGTTGGTATTGCGGCGCACCAGGGTTAACATATCCTCCGGATCGATACCGCCGTGACGACCGCCTTCCTGCCAGGCCGCGCCGGTATAGTATTCGAACTCCGATTTTTGAATCCAAATTGTGGCATTAGGAAATAGATCGATTCCACCCATATGATCCCAGTGTGCATGGCTGATAATTATATCAGTAACCTCATCTGCTTCCAGACCAGCGAGCTGGACAGCTTTATCCGGGCGAAGATAATCGTTGATGGTAAAGCGCTCATTCCACTTCTCGCGATAGTAGCCGCAATCAAAAAGAATATTCCGATCCTTACTGCGAATGAGCCACATGACCATGGCGATGTCGATCTTTTCATCTCCAGGCGCACCGATTACCAGGCTGGATAAGGGAAACTGAGGAATCGTTGCATATCGAATCGCTTCGATTTTATAGTCGGTGCCGGTAAATGGTAAAAAATAGAGTGTGATAAGAATGGTAAGCAGGTTGTGTATCATGAGAGTTCTCCATGAATTATTGGCGGTGTTTTTGGTGATGTGTTGTTTCAACCAATATTAATGAATGATAACCTTTTTGTCAAGTCAGACTCAAAAAATGCTAAATCGGTTGAAACCAGATACAATTTTCTGCTTACTGCAAATCCATTTTTTACTTAATGTGTTAGTGGCAATTAGTTTTTTTTGAAATTGGTTTTCCACCACCTGGTCAAACCTGCAAATTGGTTAATATGTCAGAGATAAAAAATAGAATTCGACACTGGTCTTATTTTCGTCAACGACCATAAATTACCAGGATGTTGTTTGATTGTTGGATAAAGAAAAAATGAGGGTTATGGTAAGTTAGTTGTAATCCCCTTGATGTTTTATTTTTAACTATTAAATTTAATGCAAAGGAGTTATATTTATGTTATTATTTTATGTATGCTATAAAATTTTTTTACATAAACATAGGTTTTTTTATGGTACGTTCAAGTACTGACTTAGGCGCTCTTCCAAGTTATAAAAAGCCTCCTGTTAACGAGGTTTATTGTGGCTTGCGATTTCAACCTCCTGATGAGTTCTACATACCCCATATTGGTTCTCTTTGGGAAAAGTTTCGCAATGAATATCCAAAGATTCAACATGTCTCACAAATAGCTACCAGTAAAGGTGAGATTTTAATTGATGAGGCAACAGGTGTACCGATACCTAGAGTATGGTTTATAAGCAAATCAGACGATCAATTGATTCAATTTCAAATTGATCGGTTTTACTTTAATTGGCGCCGCAGAGAAAACGAATATCCTCGATATAGTCATGTCATCAAAAGTTTCGAGAAGGTTCTGGAAATTATTTTAGATTTTTTTAGCGAATTTAAGTTCGGTGATCTAGAGCCAATCGAATACGAGCTTACCTACATCAACCATATTCCCAAAGGGCAAGGATGGGATACGATTGATGATCTGCCAAAAATCTTTTCAGATTTGATTTGGAAGCAAAACAAGAAGTGCTTTTTACCGAACCCCGAAAAAGTTGCTTGGCATACAGAGTATCCTTTCCAGGAACAAAAGGGACACCTGATTGTTGATCTTAAACAAGCTATACGGACTGAAGATAAAGTTCCTTTGTTTGTTTTGGAAATGAAAACGAAAGGGATCGCTAAATCAAAAAGTAAGGAGTCTATTCGCGAATGGTTCGACTTAGCACATGAATGGATAGTTCGCGGTTTTACAGACCTGACAACTTCTGAAATTCAAAAAATTTGGGAACGTGAAAAAAATGCCTAAAATTGATTCACCAAAAAAATATAAAAGTTTTTTATCTAAAGCATATAGTG
The DNA here is from genome assembly GCA_022566355.1 of candidate division KSB1 bacterium. Taxonomy (NCBI): domain Bacteria; kingdom Pseudomonadati; species Candidatus Zhuqueibacterota bacterium. Next base: position 114,645 of record JADFJB010000002.1, on the reverse strand, counting down.
ATGTAGATCTTATATACGAACCGAGTAGTGAGTTAATTGCTGAAGCATGGGTTCCAGTAGATAAACAACAAAAAGTATCTAATGTATATCGCTGCTGGACAGCCGTAACCCATGGTGGTCGGGAAAACCTAATAAATGAGTTGTTTGGTAACGAAAGGCATCCACATACACAGTCAGTATTATTAGATAGCAATGATAATGATGTAAATAATGTTATTTATCTTATAAGAACATCCAAATCTATTCTTAATCGTGAGAAATTGGCAAATAGACTTCTCTTATTGTTTATGGATGCTAAGGAAGATGATTTAGACTGTACTGGTATTACTCTTGGCTCTATTCGCTACTTTTACAGTTTTCTTCTTTTACATACAAATCTAAAACCACCAGCTATTTCATTAACGCCTGATTATAACATATATGCTTCATGGAAGGATGAAAAGAGGAGGTTATTCAGCGTGCATTTTTTACCCAATAAGGATGTCCGTTTTGTAATATTCGAACCGAATAAGAAGCATCCTCAAAGACGAAATAGGTTTTCTGGAACAACAACCTATGATGTTTTGGATGAGGTGATAGAGTCTCATTGTTTATGGGATTTGATCTCAGATGAAAGGTGATAAGATACCTGACCGTGATCATATTTCACGCTTTTGTAAACCTATGCAAGTAGAAGATGGTCAAATTCAGCCTGCTGCTTTCATGTTGAGATCCGATGAAGAAAACTTATCTGTAAATTGGTTGGAATTTCTAAACAGTCCAAACAGGGAGAGCGTACTAGCAGAAATTCGGAATATTTACTCCGCAAAGTTAAGTATAGGTGCAAGTGCAAAAATAGCGATCCTAAATGTTGGTGAAGTCCGAGATATAGTCATAAAAGAAAGTCTAGATGGACGAAATCTTGAAGTTCTTCATGAACCTGAACCAGATCATCCATCTCACAGTGAAATTTATAATTTGAGGCACGATGATGAGTTGGTTGCTGAGTTAATTCTAGAAACGGTCCATGAAACCTACCCCGCTCGTTCATAATAGAATCGAACCAGGAACGAGATAAACACTAGTAATATCTAATACTATTTTTCTGCTAACTTCTATTAAGTAAAAAATGATATTTTTGCAATATTGTCGATGCAAACCTTCCGTTAGGAGGGAACAATGATGCAGCGACTGTTACTAAATTACTAATTGAATATAGTTTGAGGAGAACCACATGAATTTCAATAACCAAAAATCAACTTGTTCTTTGTTCGTACTATTAGCGATGATCTTTAATACTTCTTTTGTAATCTCCGGAACCAACGACGATCCTCCGGAGGACAGTAAAAAAAGCGGATTCATTTTTATCCCGGCCATTTTCTACACCCCGGAAACCAAATTTGCCGGCGGTGCATCGATGATTTATTATTATCGCGGAGATAACGATTCGGCAAAGTCTCGCCCATCCACCATTCAACCCACTTTCATTTTTACCCAGAAAAACCAAATAATCGGTAGTGTTGCTGTCGATTTATACTGGCAGCAGGAGACCTATCGCTTGAATGGAGATGTCAGCTATAAGAAATTTCCGGATAAATTCTACGGCATTGGCCCTGAGACTACGGATTCTATGGAGGAAGACTTCACTCCAAAGACATTTGCCTTTTTCCTGAATTTCTACAAAAAAGTTAGTCCGGGATTAAACTTAGGATTGCTTTACGAATTCTGGGACGAATCTATCAGCGAAACAGATGCAGGCGGCCTGTTGGCATTGGGTATTATTCCCGGCAGTGCCGGTGGAACCGTGTCAGGCGCCGGTATCCTGGTAAACCGGGATACGCGAGATAATATTTTCTATCCGACCCATGGTACTTTCCACCAGTTTTCTGCAGCTTTTTTTAGTGGTGGAATTGGCAGCAATTTTAACTTTAACCGTTATATTTTAGACTTGCGAAAATATTATTCTCTAGGCACCTCAAGCGTTTTGGTGTTCCAGGGATTTGCCAGTTTTATCACCGGTAACCCGCCATTTCAATTCCTTTCCAGGCTAGGCGGCAAAAATATCATGCGGGGCTACTACGAAGGCAGGTACCGGGACAAAAATGCCCTGGTTTTTCAAACCGAATTTCGCCAACGAGTTTTTGGCCGTTTCGGTTTAGTGGGGTTTTTAGGGTTAGGTAAGGTGGCTGATGAAATTTCCGGCCTGGATTTGGAAGATGCAAAGAGTTCGTTTGGTTTGGGACTGCGCTATTTGTGGAGCAGCTCGGAAGGCATCAATATCAGGATCGATTTTGGATTTAAAGGCGGAACACCAGGACCTTATATCACCATTAATGAAGCATTTTAGTGACGTGTTTTTTTTGGTCTATGTAAAATCTGTGGCTGAGTCTGTGTAAATCTGTGGCTGAATTTGAAAGGAGTCAATTGCATGCGAATTTTTAAATCAAACCAATTATTCTCTACAATATTCTATTTGATTTTTATCAATGTACTGTTTTTAAATTTATCAGCAATAGCTCAAACGAATTCCAAGCTATTGTTTGAAATCTCAGTTCCAACCTCGGTCTATGATAAACCGATCACCGGGCGAGTTTATATTATGATCTCTCGTAAAAATAATCCTGAGCCAAGGCTTCAGATTAATCAGGTTCGGGGTACCCCCTTCTTTGGCCGCGATGTTGAAAAGCTATCCCCGGGACAGTCCGCTTTTATTGACGAAACCGATTTAGGATCACCAGTTGCCAGTCTAAGCAACATACCCGTGGGTGATTATTATGTCCAGGCTTTTGTCAACATCTATTCTGAATTTCGCCGTGCGGATGGCCATGTGGTTTGGATGCATGACGACCAATGGGAAGGGCAGCGCTGGAATGCTTCACCGGGAAACTTATACAGCGAAGTTAAGCAACTTTACCTAGATCCCGACAAAGGATATCACCTAAAAATACAAGCTGACATGGTCATTCCGCCTGTTCAAATTCCTTCTGACTCAAAGTGGGTTAAACGGTTTCGCTTTGAAAGTTCTATGCTTACTCAATTTTGGGGACGTCCGATTTATCTCGGGGCCACTGTCCTTCTACCGCGGGATTACGAGAAGGAGAAAATTCACTATCCCGTGATCTACCGTCAGGGTCATTTTTCTTTGTCAGCTCCACTACGTTTCAGGGAAGGAAGCGATCTTTACGATGAGTGGATCAAAGACAATTTCCCCAGGATGATCGTGGTTACTTTTCAGCATCCCAATCCTTATTATGATGATTCCTATGCGGTCAATTCCGTCAACGTGGGGCCTTATGGCGATGCTATCATGCAGGAGTTGATCCCGGAAGTTGAACAGCGATTCCGAATTATTCGGGAGCCCTATGCCCGAATCCTCACCGGAGGCTCCACCGGCGGTTGGGAAGCGTTGGCGCTACAATTTTTCCAGACGGATTTCTTTGGCGGCACCTGGGCATACTGCCCGGACCCTGTTACATTTGCCAGCTATGAAGGCATCGACATCTATGAGGATGAAAATGCGTTTTATAAACAATACGAGTGGTATCGCACTCCCACTCCAAATATCCGTGATATCTTCGGACAGGTGCGTTTGACAGCAGAACAAAAAAATCATTTCGAACTGGTTTGCGGTACCAAAGGCAGATCGGGAAGGCAGATGGACATTTGGTCAGCGGTTTATGGACCGGTAGGTGAGGATGGTTATTACAAACCACTTTTCGACAAGTATAGCGGTGTGATCGACAAAGAGGTTGCTTTATACTGGAAAGAAAACTACGATTTGCTTTACTTCCTGCAAAAGAACTGGTCTGATGTAGGGCCTAAATTGATTGACAAGCTGCACATTTACACCGGTGATATGGACACGTATTACCTGGATAAAGCAGTGGTCCTCATGGAAGAATGGATGAAAACAACCACGAATCCACAATACCCGGGATTTTTCATGTATGGCGACCGTGAGCCTCATTGCTGGAGCGGACCGGTAACACAGGCCGAACGACTGAAAGAGATTGCCCAGTACATCCTGCGGAAAAAACCAAAGGGTGCGACAACACCCTGGTGGAGATATTGACCCCTCGATGCTGTCATTTCGAGGAGTTTACGACGAGAAATATTTTTATAAATACAACAAATGACGTGTTATTAATAACTCCGGCGTAACATATCAGCTTTATAAAATTCCTTAATTAACCTGCACTATTCATGAATTTTTGCCACCAAGACTCTAAGTCAATAAGAATATGAAAGTTATAAAGAAGATTACTATGAACCAATTTTCGGTCAATATAAAAAATCAACCTTTCTTAACCTTTATTTTTTGAAGCTTTGTGTCTTTGAGTCTTGGTGGCTATGAATTATCCGGGTTAATTAATATATCTTACCCTACCCTCAATTTTTGGGTGAATGGGATCTCGGAAGCGGAATTATTTGTATGGAAGATTATTCAATTATTAAAAGGATTTTCATGAAAAGTGGTAACATTTTTTTACAACAAAAACGAAAGCCTGAATAAATCAGGCTTAAGTCCTGTTTTTATTAGCGCGCCAGGAAGGACTCGAACCCTCAACCCTCTGATCCGAAGTCAGATGCTCTATCCAATTGAGCCACTGGCGCGTCTAAAGTCTTAGCTGGGGAGCAGGGATTCGAACCCCGACCAATGGATCCAGAGTCCATCGTCCTGCCATTAGACGACTCCCCAAAACATTCAAATGGTTTCTATGCCTTTTTCTATCCTTTGCATTACAGTTTCTTTTCCGATCGCCTCTATCATCTCAAATAAACCCGGGCTAACGGCAAAACCGGTAATGACAATTCTAATTGGATGTATTAATTTTGCAGCTGGAATTCCGATTTTTGTACAAAACTCACGTAAAACGGTTTCAATGTTTTCGGCTGAAAAGTCAACAACTTGAGCAAGTTCTTTGTTGAATTCATCAAGATAGTTTTTGGTTTCCTGGGTCCAGTATTTTTTCAAGGCATTGCCGTCATAGTTTTCCGGATCTTTAAAAAAATACTTGCCCAACCTGGATAAGTCTTTCATGGTCTTCATCCGCGATTTAAAAATATCAACCACGGTTTTAAGATAACCTAATTTTGCCGGAATTTCTTCTTCGGTTATCAATTCAGCATCAATCAAATAAGGAATTACTAACTTAACCAATTCATCTGTTTTATGTTTTTTAATATACTCACTATTCACCCATTCAAGCTTCACCGAATCAAAAACCGCACTTTTTTTTGAAATCCTTTCCAAGGAAAACAAATTTATTAATTCATTTTCGCTCATAATTTCCTTATCCTCTCCAGGAGACCAACCCAGAAGTGCAATATAATTTACCAAAGCTTCAGGCAATATGCCTGATTTAGAGTATTGCTCAATCGAAGACGCACCGTGTCTTTTGCTTAATCTTTTTTTATCTGGCCCCAGGATGAGAGGCAAATGTGCAAATTCCGGCAAATGCCAATCAAGAGCATAATATAACAAAATCTGCTTCGGTGTGTTGGTTAAATGATCTTCTCCGCGAATGACATGCGAGATGGCCATATCATGATCATCTACCACAACTGCAAGATGATAAGTAGGTGTCCCATCAGCGCGTAAGATCACAAAATTTTCCATCTCAGCATTTTCAAATTCCAAGGAACCGTAAACTAGATCATCGAAACAAACAGATCCTTCCGGAACCCAAAAGCGGATTGCGGGCTTTATGCCCTGGTTTAAGTGCTCCTCTCTTTCTTTTGATGTGAATAAATAGCACTCACATATGCTCGGTTCGGAAGATTCATCACCGGGCTGCACCGATTCTGCTTCAGGTTTTTCGCAATAACACTGGTAAGCTTTGTTATTATCCAACAATTCCTGAGCAAATTTCCGGTATATATCAAGTCGTGAAGATTGGTAAACGATGTTTCCGTTAAAATTTAACCCTAACCACCGTAACCCTCCTATAATCTCATCAACCATTTCCCCGGATGAACGCTTTTTATCCGTATCTTCAATTCGCAGGAAAAATTCACCCTTGTTATTTCTGGCAAACAACCAGTTAAAAAGAGCTGTCCGGGCTCCACCAATATGCAAACTACCGGTCGGGCTGGGTGCAAATCTTACTCGAATCGATTTATTATCTGAAAGTTCAGACATTGGGTTGTGAGCTCTGTTCCACTTCCGCTACCGTCATTCGAATCCGGATGCCTCCGGTAAATCCGGAAATGCCGTTATAAAGGACAGCTAAAATAGCCGTAACAACTGTATAAAAAAGGGAGGTTAAAATTGCAATAAAAAACACCATAAAAAATCCAACAAATCCACCAATTTGCATCATCTCAGGATCAAAATCACCCATCAATGATGATGAGATCTGTGAAATAAATAAAATCATCAATAAATAAATAAAACCTATAACGAGCCCCAGGGCAAAAGACAGGATTGAAACGATTTTTACCAAAGACCACACATCAATTTGTTTTAATTCATACATGCCGATAATATTGGGATTTGGATAAGCGGAGAGGGTGGGATTCGAACCCACGGTAGACTTTCGCCTACAACGACTTAGCAGGCCGCCACCTTAAGCCACTCGGCCACCTCTCCAGTTTTTGGTTCTTTGCGGAGGGCGAGGGACTCGAACCCCCAAGGGCTTGCGCCCAGCGATTTTCAAGACCGCCGCCTTACCAATTAGGACTAGCCCTCCGAAGCTTTCAAAGCCTATTTCAATAAACAATGTCAAATTAAAATGGCGGAGAGGGTGGGATTCGAACCCACGGTAGACTTTCACCTACAACGATTTTCGAGACCGCCCGATTCAACCGCTCTCGCACCTCTCCTTTTTAGATCCTTTTTAAAAAGAGCGGGATTAAATATAAGTGTTTTTTTTTTCGATTTCAATACGTTTCTGATCTAACTGAGGCTAGAACTTATTGTAATATTGGGGAATAAGTTATCATTCATTTTCGGGTTAACTGACACATTTTGCTTCATCTTCGCGCTTTTAACGTCTATGCGGTTTATCCTCCTAGCACCGAACAAACAATTTACCCGGTAATTGCTTAACCAATTCTTTAAGCTCTAAAGTTAATAACAGCGAAAGCGATTCCGGTATAGAGAATCCTGATTTTTGTACAATTAAATCGATATGATTCGGTTGGTCTGACAAAAGGGTTAACAATTTTTCTTCATTTTCTGAAAGATCCGGCAACGGCTCTTTGAATTTCGGGTTTTCTCGTAAAAAATGGCGGATTTTGCTGTCTAACTCTTCCAGAATATCTTCCTCATTTTGTACTAATTTCGCACCCTCTTTTAATAGTTGATTCGTGCCACTACTTTTGGGACTTAATATACTTCCGGGAACTGAAAACACCTCACGATTTTGTTCAAGGGCCGCATTAGTCGTAATTAACGCGCCGCTTTTTACTCCTGCTTCAGTGATCAATACTCCAAGAGAAAGGCCACTGATGATACGATTTCTTTTGGGAAAGTTGACGGCATCCGGTTTACTGCCACACGGTAATTCTGATATCACGGCGCCTTTCTCAATAATTGATTCAGCCAGTTTTTTGTTTTCAGGAGGATATATAATGTCTAATCCACTTCCTAATACAGCAATGGTTCTGCCACCTTGTTTCAGGCAATTTATATGTGCAATGGTATCAATTCCCCGCGCCAGACCGCTGATAATTGTAAAGCCTTTTTTAACCAGGCCAATCGTTAATTTTTCAGTAACTAATTTTCCATAATCCGATGGCATTCTCGTACCTACGATGGCAATTCCTAAATAATCCTCCGACGAAATCTCACCTTTAATGTAAAGCACTACCGGAAGATCCGGAATAGATTTTAAGCTTTCCGGGTAATTGTCATTGTAATATGGCAAAATTTGTATGCCTAATCTTTTAGATTTTGTTAGTTGCTCGTCTGCAAATTTTGTGTTGTTCTTCTTGATAATATTCGTGGCGATTACTTTGTCTATGCCATTTAATGACATTAAAGCTGGCAATCCTGCACTAAATATTTCACTCGGAGATCCAAATTTGGAAATTAATTTCCTGATACGAAAAGAGCCTAATCCGGGTACTGATATTAGCCGAAGTAGAGCATGTAACTCGTCATCTTTTTGGTGTTTCATGAATCCAATTCTTTTACCATTGTCAAAATAACATTAAGGATTTCCTGAACACCAGTTCCTGTTACAGATGATAAAGGGTAGACATTGTGTCCTTTAATTTTGGGAATCTCTATCTTTTCTTGCTGAATTAAATCCATTTTGGTGATCGCAACCAGGATAGGTTTTCGAACTAATTCTTTGCTATACGATTTTAATTCATTTAGTAAAATGTCGAAATCTTTTGAAAAATTCTCACTCGTCGCCTCGAGCATGAAAAGCAATAACCGGGTACGTTCAATATGTCGCAAAAATTGCAATCCCAACCCTTTACCAATATGAGCGCCTTCCAATAGACCTGGAATGTCAGCCATCATAAAATTTTCCAATTCATTAACACGAACCAGGCCTAAATTAGGTTTTAACGTGGTGAATTCATAATCGGCGATTTTAGGATGGGCAGCCGATACCCGTGAAAGAAATGTAGATTTTCCTACATTAGGAAAACCCACAAGGCCAACATCGGCAATCATCTTCAATTCTAATCGAATATTTCGTTCTTCACCGGGTTTACCGTCACCGGCAATTCTTGGGGCTTGATTAGTGGATGATTTAAACACCGTGTTTCCAACGCCTCCCCTTCCCCCCTTGCTGACAATTTCCATTTGTTCGTTGTCCACAAGGTCTGCAATTAACTCACTTGAATCATCGTCATAAATGCAAGTACCAGGAGGAACTCGCACAATTAGAGTTTTACCGGATGCACCTGTTCTCTTTCCTCCCTCACCATTTTTTCCTCTTTCAGCTTTGAAATGTTTACGATAGCGGAAATCTAACAGGGTGTGTAAATTGGAGTCTGCTTTGAAACATATATCTCCACCAACACCGCCATTCCCACCGTCCGGACCGCCTCTTGGCACATATTTCTCCCTGCGAAAGCTGATGCAGCCATTCCCGCCATCACCCGCTTTTATATTAATTTTCGCTTCGTCGATAAACATAAAGAATAAATATGTAGAAATTTCTACTGCAATGCATCTGTGTTAATGTTATCCGATTGTAACCCCAGTTAACCAAGACTGTGGAAAAATCAAATTGTTTTCACATATTTTTATGCGAATTAAATATTATTCAAGAGACTGCGTCCTGAATCCGTCGAAGGGGATTTATTTCAACATCATGTAACATTCCGTAATTTAACAAGATTCTTCACGGTTGACAACATATTGGGGGATTCCCTAGTAAAATCGAACTATTCAGTAGTCCATCCGGTTTTCATAAATCTTCTTATTATACCTGGACTACTGTTGTTTGAGAAAATTGGTCACCCCATCTTTTACCATCCGGTTGTGTGTACATTAAATAGCACTCAAGCAAATAAAGGACAATCAAAAGAAAGCTGCCCCAAAAAGGCAGGAAACGAACGAAATTGGGTATCACTAAAATTCCATTCCTTTTTAGGGAATCCATCAAGGATATCGGCTCTTTCTTTACATTAACCACGCGTAATCTAACAAGTACTTTACCGAGGGACTGACCATGTAATAATCCATCTTTTACAAGTAAATAACCACTCGCCAATAACCAGGAGAGATAGTCGCCCAGGTGTAAATTGAAAAACAAAAACACCCAAATGGCTACGTAAATCAGTAAATCAACTAAAAAAGCAATCATCCTTAGGGATGGATTTGCATTCATCAAACATCCATGTTTTCTATAATAGCGGTTCCATATTCGGAACAACTTAACAAGGTGGCTCCCTCAATTTGTCTTTCCAGATCATAAGTAACACGTTTTTGCTGTATGCTTAACGATAATGCTTTTTCAATGAGTTCAGCAGCTTCGACCCAACCCAAATACTGTAACATCATAACACCGGATAAAATTATAGAGCCCGGATTAACCTTGTCTTGACCGGCATATTTGGGTGCAGTTCCATGCGTAGCCTCGAAGAGTCCAATCGAATCACCTAAATTTGCTCCTGGTGCCATACCCAATCCACCGACCTGAGCAGCGCAAGCATCGGATAAATAATCTCCATTCAAATTCGTTGTTGCTATGATATCATACTCTTTCGTTCTGGTTAAGATTTGTTGAAACATACTGTCGGCAATGCGATCTTTTATTACAATTTTACCTTCCGGTGGTTTACCATTATATTTAGTCCATAATTCATCTTCGCTGATTACCTCATCCAGAAATTCATCTTTTGCCAACTCATAGCCCCAATCACGAAAAGCTCCTTCTGTAAATTTCATGATATTCCCCTTATGCATTAATGTGACATTATCACGCCTGAAGTCGATGGCATGGCGAATCGCTTTACGAATTAACCGCTTGGAGCCCGTAATACTGACCGGTTTTACTCCAACTCCCGAATCTTCCCTGACAGAACAATTCATCTCATTATTCAAGAAATCAATGACTTTCTTTGCGTCATCCGTTCCTTCGCGCCATTCAATTCCGGCATACACATCTTCCGTGTTTTCTCTATAGATTACCATATCCATGTTCTCTGGATGCTTAACGGGACTTGGGACACCCGGGTAATATTTAACGGGTCGCACACATGCATAAAGATCTAGAATTTGCCTGAGAGATACGTTAAGACTTCTGAAACCACCACCCACCGGTGTAGTAAGCGGGCCCTTAATAGCTACGACAAAATCCCTTATCGCCTGAATAGTCTCCTTCGGAAGCCATTCATTGTAAAGCTGCTGTGCCTTTTCCCCGGCATAAATCTCTATCCAGACTATGGATCGCTCACCTGCATAGGCTTTTTTTATAGCAGAATCAAAAACTCTTTTTGAAGCTGCCCTAATATCGGGGCCAATGCCATCTCCTTCGATAAATGGAATACATGGATTTGAGGGTACATGCAGGCTACCGTTACTATAAGTTATTTTCTCACCATAATCAGGTATTTGAATTTTTTGATAATTATTCACAACAATCACTCCTGAAATAAAAGTAGCCGGTAATTAAGGAAAAAGTAGCCGGCCTAACGAAATTAACAGAATAATAAAAATTTTCACCTTAAATTCAAACCTATTAGCAAGGTTCTGGAGAAAGCGACAAATTCCAGATACTATAAATCCAGGTTTGTCACTTTTTAAGATTCGCGGGAAAAATACTATAAAAGAAGTGGTATCTAGGTTTGAAACGCCTTGCTCTTAAAGAATTCCATTCTTTTCTTTTTGGACGTGAGCCCCATTTTTTTTAAGTATTTCCAAGTATCTATTACACCAATTTTCGTGAAATTATAAATCTCGGAATTTAATGTTTTTTTAATCTCAAGAAAACCTAAATCGGGATTGTCGATAATGATTTTCTTGATCTTATCCTCAGTTGAATTTATGGAGGGAGCAGAAACACTTTTGGCAGCAGGTTCTTGCTTTGCTTGTTTTTCTAAATCGTCATAGTTAGCATCATCTACTTGATCAATTGTGTCTGGATCCTGTAATGATTTATCAGAATTCAAATTGAAATCTCTGGAGGCTTCTTCAATAGTGTCGTAAGCCCTGAGAATATAATGGAATTCAAGCAGTTCAAAAACTTCATAAACATCGGGGATCATGTTTGCAAGCTTAAGATCGCCGCCCCGCTCTCGAATTCCTTTGATTTCACTAATAAAAATTCCCCAGCCCGCGCTACTAATATAATCTACGTTGCCCAGTTCTATGATAATATTATAGTCACCTTTTCTCACTAGTCCATCCAGAGCACGCTCCACTTCAGCCGATGTTGTGGTATCAATATACCCTCCGACTTTTATTTGGGAGATCTTGTCTTGAGGGCCAACCTTTGAAACGGATACTTGGATTCCTTCCATATAACTCTCCTTTATCCTAATATTTAATGCGCAAATATAGCCGATTTAAGGCCAAATATCAATTAATTTTAAAGCTGAATAATGTATCATAATTTCATCATAATTTATTTTTATCCCGCATTTAGTTTTACTGCTTTTTCAATGTTTTTTTTCAAGTCTACACGTTTGGGGTCGTATTCCAAAATTTTGCCCCAAATATCGATAGCCCTATGAAATTCCTTTTGATTTGCATATATCACACCCAAATTTTCCATTGCATCCAGAAAGGTCGGGTCAAGCTCACAGGCTGCTTCATATGCATCCCGCGCCTCATTCCACTTGTTGATCCGAAAATAGGAATTCCCCAAATTGTAATAGGCTTCAATGGTATTTGGATACTTATCGATAATTCTTTGGAATACGGAAATAGCTTTTTCATATTTTTTTTGCATATAATAATGACCACCAACAATAATCATTTTTTGCTTTTTTTCTTCAACTGAATCAGCTTCCTTTTTGACTACCTCTGTATTTTCTTCTTTTGGGAATTCTGAAGCAAACTCTTTGCTATCAAGACTAATTTCTTCGTCTTCCGAAACCATGTTAAATATATCATCTATCTTGTTTTCGTCCAATTTGGGGGTTTCATTTAACGAAATTACTTCCTCTAATTTATTTTCTTCCTCGTCAACTTTCACAGATAATTCATCAAATATTTCTTCGGGACTTTTTGAAACCTTGACAATATCACTTTTATTTTCTTGCTGAAGTTCTGAATCGCTGCTATCAACAATAGATTCTTCAATTGGCTCATTAATTGTATTTTTTGTTAATTCCTTGGTCGACTCTTCACTTGATTGCTCAATTACATCTACTTGTTCAATGTCTGCATCTGCAGAAATTAATTCTATAAATTCTTCATCTTCACTCGCGCTTATTGAATCATCAATGTCTGCATCACCTTCAATTTTAGCAGATAAGGTTTCCAGAACCTGTTTTGCAGTTTCTTCTGTTTCTTCTACGCGTTGCGTATGTTCCGAAGACTCCTCATCTTGTAAATCAGTTAATTCTGAAACTTCTGCTATCGATTCTTCTGGCTCCAGGTCATCCTGTTCGTCACCGTTTGACCGATCATCAAATAATTCTTTTGTATATTCCTCCGTCGACAAATCGGAAAAATCTATATCTTCATCCGGCTCATTTTTTGGTTCGTCATATTCCAAATTATCAAGTAAATCTTTTACATCGGTACCGACTTCAGATGGATTCTCTTCACTATTACTTTCATCTATCGCAGAAATGGACATCGGTTCATTGGTTGTCTCTATTTCAGTTTGCTCTTCCGATGCTTCCTTAACTTCCTTGCTATAGTCGTCTTCTATGTTTTTATCTAATAATTCTACAATATCTTTGAGGACATAATCAGAAACCTCGGCATCTTCGAGAGGAATTCTTTTTTTACTCTTCGGTTTCTTTTTATCAATTTCTTCTTTAGTTGGCTTTTGTTCAACAACTTCTTTCTCTGGTTCTTTTGGTTTTACTTCTACCGGTGTAACAGGAGAAGTTATTGGGGGTTCCATATATTCTTCGACTAAAATCCGACCATCTAGGGTTAACATCGGTGTTCCTGGCGGTTTCATTCGCTTTTTATTATCACCTCTAGCCACATAGGCTTCTCGAAGCTGCTTCGTATTCAATCGTTTTCGAACCAGTTCATCATAGATTCGCCAAGGTAACATTTTTGTAAATCCATATTCTTCTGTTTCTAATTGCTCACTAATTCGCTTCGGACCCCAAACAGGCGTTTTCCTTATAATATCATAGATTTTGGTTTGCTCTTCGATACTTAAATGTTTTGCCTCAACCGAAGTCGTTTCAAATTCATGCTTGAATCGATCAATCCCCATTTTTTCAAACTGCTTTTTATACTTATTATTAAAGGTGGTGAGCGCGATTCCTACTTCCTGGCTGGCATCCTTAATGGATGTTCCATCCAATGTTTTATAGTAGGCCTGTTTAGCACGCTCCAATTCCGCTTCATCCGGATTCATGTTTTCTTTGATCACTACAAGCGAAATGTCGTCATTTTGTATATGACCTTCTGTGAAGGACAGAATTTCTTCATTCAATTTTTCAACAAACTGTTTAGCACTCAAACGACCATATTCTCTCACTACCGACAGGAGTCTTTCTTCTCCAAATAATTCTCGGTTAGAATTCATTGCTTCGGTAATACCATCCGTATAGCATAAAATAATATCACCCTTACTTAATTGGATGGTATCATCCACTATGGATTTTTTAAACAGATCATTTTCACCCAATGAAATTCCAACCGGGAATCCCTTAGGATTAAGATAATAGGTTTTTTTTGTAGACTCCCGATGCAAGATCATGGGATTGTGGCCGGCGCTCGCAAATGTTATTCTTCTCCTTCTGGAATCCAGGATAATATAGAAAAGTGTAACAAACATTCCTTTGCGAATATCATCCATTACGAATTGGTTAACCCTTGAAAGCACATCTGCAGAAGAGCCTCTTCCTTTTGCTTCGGTTCTGAGAGCTGTTCTTATCATCGTCATAACCAGGGAGCCGGGAACGCCTTTGCCAGACACATCAGCAACCACAACACCCATTCTATGACGATCTATTTGAACAAAATCGTAATAATCTCCACCTACTTCTTTTGCTGATTCATAGTAAGATGCGATTTCATAGCCTTCCATTTCCGGAAACTCGGCAGGCAAAAGAGTTTGCTGAATTTCTTTAGCCAAATGCATTTCTTGCTGAATTTTTTCCTGATCTACAAGGGATTTTTGAGATTCTCGAAATTTATCTGTAATTTCGCTGAAGGCCTGTGCGATTTTACCAATTTCATCGGAAGAATCAATTTCCACCTGATCTTTGATATCCCCCTCTCCCATACTTTTTACCCAAGTAGAAAGCTTTTGCAATGGAATAAATACAAGCAAAATTAATACACCAACACTTGCATTGGCGATTACTAAAACCAAAAAGAAAAATTGCACAACCAGGGCTTGCTCTTCTTTTACCTCTGCAAAAATCGGCTCAGTTGGAATAAGGATGTAGGTATTACCTATGGCTTTATTGTCTGTTGAGCGCCTTGGTATTATGGGCCGCCGAACAATAAAATACTCTGACTGGACAGAGTCTTGATTCGTGGTTATCATTGCTACTTGAATATACTCATCAACGTTGAACCTGGGATTTTGCGGATTAAAATTATCTAATTCAGGTGTGAACAACCCGGGATTAGAAGACCCTACAATTTTATGCTTCAAATTTGTTATAATCACATATCTTATAAAGTTTTGATTCTGATTCCAATACTCTTGTGCTTTTGCTGAGAGCTCAGGATTAAATTCGCTACGATTTACATATTCATCCAATATATTCGCAGCAAACGGAATTGATCTATCACGCATTCGAATATAAGCATCATCCAGGATTTGACCTTTGATTGTAATAAAATTGAAAACGTAATAAATTACAATTATCGCACTTACAATAACCGCTGCAAAGGAAAAATATTTGGCCCGTAACGACCCGGTAAAGGAAGGTAATGAAAACTTGGATTTTTTTCGTTCTCTTCTATTGGTTAACCTGAGTTCATTACCTCTTTCAATGCGCCTGTAATCAACATCATCGACTAATTTTCTGATCATGAAAATTCCTAAGCCGCCTTTTTTACCTATGTTAACATAGCGCTTTAGGTCCGGGTCTTTTACATTTTTAGGATCAAAATATCGCCCCTGGTCAATGAGGCTGACCGTGACATCATATTTACGAACGATGATTCGAAGGGTTATTTGGCCTTTTTTATCGCGATAGGCATGCCGAATTATATTCGTGCTGGCTTCGTCAACGGCGAGTTTAAAAGAATTTATGATCTTATCGGTAAGTTTATATTTTTTACCAATACGCGTTACAAAATCTCGAAGCTTTTTGAGAGAATTTATCTCAGCAGGGAATTGAATTTCTTCTGTAGCAACTGATTTAAACACAAGACTAGTACATTACCTGTTAATATTTTTTTGTTTTTCCAATTGCTTATTAGCATTGTCAATCAATTCGATTATCAGTTTATTATAATGTTGTTCTATCAGCAATTCTTCCCAGATATCTATAGCCTCTTGAAGTCGAACTTCCAAATAGAGATCGTATCCTTGTTTGTATTTCGTTACCATTTCAGGCGTCATCGCCATATCCTTTGCATTTACTCTACGCTCCGCCTCTGTATAATAGTGTTTTAGATTCATGTAGTTACTATTAATTCTATTTGCTTTCGTAAAGTTATTCAATGCTTCGACCCATTTTTCCTCAGTATAAGCAATTAATCCCGATTGATAATAACTGGAGACATTGAGGAGTCTTTCTAACCCGTTGATCTTTATTGAAAGTTGTCTCAGCGCTTCTTCGTTTCCCAGGCTTAAAAGTTGAACACCAGCCAATACCGTTATTGCGCCGGCATAATCCTGGTTCTTCGCCATGTTATCTGCTCGTCGAATAAGATTGTCCACATTTTTCGTTAATTCCGACTGTGCACTTGCAATCATATCTTTAACCAACTGGTCGTCAGGTCGTTCTGCTAGCACTTTATCCCATTGCTCAATTGCAGCATTATATCCGCCTGACTTGAATAAGGATTGGCCAAGGTTTGTAAGTGAATCAATTCTTGCTTGTGTTCTCATTGTTTCTTTTTGTACTCTTGAGTCCTCAATTGCACTTAGTATCTTTTGTTGTTCTGCTAGCCGAAGTTCACTAGTTCTTTTGTCGGATTCTGCCAATCTTTCCTCTGCTTCGGCATTGTTGCTGTCAAGGTCCAAAACCTGGCTAAATTTAATGATCGCATCCATGTATTCAAGAACGGTTGATGCATTGCTATATATTTGCCTTCCTTCAATCAGCAACCTATCTATTGTATTTTGCCGCTCCTGGTCTAAACCCAATTCAACCTGACTGGCAATTTCTAAATTGCGCTTCCGTTCTGCAATTTGCAATAATTCTTCGCGAGATTTACCAAAATTAATTGAGAAGGAAAGTTTATGGCTATCACCAAAGGCGGATTCGGTCAATTTACCATAAGTATAATCGATTTGGATTCGTTTATAAAGAGTACCTGCACCAAATGCGAAACCATTCTGATCAAGCCCAAACCTAACCATTCCTTTGTCCAAATATGTATATTCTAAGCCTGTATGATATCCCATACTTTGTTGTTTGTTTTGGTCAAGACTAAACAAAAGTACCAGCGGATTTCGATCAAATCCTAAATAAAAAGGCTTGGCAAAGCCAAATAACAATCGAGTAGGAATCTTATCCGACGCATCACCGGGATTTAGTATCGGAGATACTAAATTTTGCACATTTAATCCCAAGCGAATATTTCTCAATAGTGAATTGTCAAACTCTGGAAGGTACATGAACGATAAATCTCCACCTATGCCGGTATCGGACAACCCATTTATTGAATGATGCTGTAGTTTTATATTTACTCCAACTGAAATTAGGTTACGAATGATTTTAGCACCAGACAAATAGAATTCCGATTGGTTAGAGCTAAATTCGCCAAGTCCATTTTGCAAATAAGTTGATCCTTGTTCAATAATTCCATCTGCCGATATTCGAGTAACACCTGCACCGAAGGTACCATTATACAACGTTGGAAAGGCAAATCCAACAAATTGATAGGAAGTGCCTCCTAAAAATGTGGTATAATATAAAGAAATACTTTTTTCCGGAAGGTATTCCAAACCAGCCGGGTTCCAGTAAATCGTCGTTGGATCTTGCGGATATGCAACCACCGCACCACCCAAAGCTGATTGACGGGCGCCGACTCCTTGGTGAAAAATGCTATTCACTCCACCATTTTGAGCTATTGCAGCACTTTGTAAACAGACCAATATACCACCAAATAATAAGAAACTAACCTTTATTCTCATAGCAACCTTCTATTTAACTACGGCAACTTTTGTCATTGCTTGTTTTCCACTATTTGTGGTTAAAATGGCAATATAAACGCCGTTCAATACTAAATCTCCATTGCCATTTTTCCCATCCCATGAAATTGAGCCGTCATGAGGTCCCTTAGAACTAAATTCATCGTCGGCTTCACTAAAGGAATACACCCTAACTAAATCTCCCACAAGAGTGTAAATTCGCAGCTCTCCACCTGTTTTTTCTTCTAAAACATAAAAGAACTTGGTGAATGATCCAGACCTGCCAAATGGATTAGGATAATTTCCAAAAGTAGAAAAACTGGGTTCAACGATCCCGGTATTGTCTGATCTAAGCGTCAGAATATCAAGGTCTTCGCCACTTTGATTTACCAGGAAAACGTGTTTTTGGGTGTTTTCGTCAATAGCATCGATGTCGTCATCGAATAGAAACGTAACATAAAAATTAGTCGTATTCGCAGTAGGTAAGATATCAACATAAATCCCAATAAACTTAAGAATACCAGGTTCTAATTTAAGCTTTAACAGATCTAACGGTATAGTCATTGGATTGTCGGAACCAGGTATTATTGCCCCAAAAATATCCGTTGTGTCTCTGCTATTCCTTACCGAAATATATGAAAAAATAGAATTCGGTGGAAGGTTTTCATTATTCTCATCCCGTACATATAAATTAATTCTTGAAATAATAATTGAACTCGAACCTTGCCCACCGCTGTTTCTCAAATTGAGACCCAATACTCCAACATTTTTTGCGCCTTTTAAAAACGCACCTGGGGCAATTGATGAATTTAATTCAATCTCTAATTTTTTCTGTTCAACTGTTAATGTGACATTATCCACTGAAATATCAACAGTTGCGTGATCGTTCGTGTTTTCGTCATTGGGTGCTCTGGCAAGAAATACTGTGATATTTTGTGGAATTGCTGAAGGTAAGACAGGTGCCTTTACTCTCCAACTTGCCATTTGGTTTGAAGTTTCTTTGATAGTGACGGTATCATTCACAGTTGAAAACCCAGCCGGCAATACCAGTCTAAGCTGGGATTCTCCTTTCAGGTCTGCTGCACCCGCATTTTCCACAGTCGCACTAATAGTAAATTCTTGTTCCGTTGATACAATTCCTTCTTTAGCATCAAAAGGATCCGTGACTCTTGCGACTACCTGCACTCTTGCTTTTTGAACAACCGTTAAAGCGATACTGTCAGCTACGCTGAAAATCTCACGGTTGCTATCATTTTCATCTCTAGCGTGGCTTTGAACTACAAGTACTTGATTTTGTACACCTGTCGAAGAAGCCGTTACATCCCACGAAACAATGGCTCCTGATACGAACACAAGTCTGGAGTTGTTTTCAGTATCAAAGCCCGGTGGTAGAGTTAATATAGTAGTGACCTCTTCGGCATTTAAGAAAGTCACTAATGCTCGTACTTTAAATTGTTGGTCTGTTGATAAAACACTGTCTGTTGCACCTTCTGGAAAACTAATCCAAAGACTATCTGACAAATCACCTGCTTTTACCGTTTGAACCTGGATTTGAAATTGATCTTGACTAACCTGGGCTAATTGGTTCGTATTTTCATCATCCGGAATTGTATCGATAGACACTGTTATCCATGATGTCGGAGTCACTTGATTTGGCGCTGTTGCATGCCAATCAACCACAGATTCAACTTTGTCGGGATCAAAAACAAACGGCCGATCAAGTGGTTCCTGAACAGTAACTCCTGAGAATCCCAGGTTTAAACTAACCGAAGCAGCCCCTTCGGTCCTTGCTTTTCCCAAGTTCTCAATTCTGGCTCTTATTGTGAAAGGTTGATTTGCTGAGAGTGTCCCGTCCAACGCACCCTGAGGTTCAGAAATGAAACCAGTAACACGTAAATTGGCGCGTTTAACAGTTTCAACCTCAACACTATCGGGAACAGCAAATACTGTTGTGCCGAATTCATCAGTGGCTTGTGCTTGTATGATTAGATACCGTTTTTGCTGATCGATACTTGCAGGAGCTTTAATATGCCAAATTATTTCATCCTGATCATCATAGTCCTGAGTTAAATTAGTAGTGATAACTTCATATGGGGATGGCAAAATTAACGTAGCTTTACGTTTATTAAAGTTGCCAGGAGCCTGGATTATTGATCTTAATTCAAATTCTTGTTCGGTAGAAACAATACCATCTTTGGCTCCTTCCGGGTCTATAATCTCTTCTTCTGTTAATAATTGGCCAGAGATGGTTTCAATAATTGTTTCGTCAAATCCAGGTGTTATAATTGCGTCTTGATCCGTGTTTTCATCTTTAGGCGCTACAAGAAGATTGGCAATCAATATGTCTGGACCCTGGCTAAATTTCGGTGTAACCAGGTTCCAATGTACCTGTGTGCCAAATACTATATCTACCGTATCTTTTGCCACATAACTTGTGTCATTTCCAAAAATAAGTTCATAATTCTGCGGAATAATCAACTCAACGCGTCCTGTGCCAACGAGGCGAGAGCCACCATTATTGACAAGGGATACACTGACTTCTACTGCTTGCTCAACTGAAAGTAATCCATCCTGATCGTTAATCGATAAATCAACCGTTGCCACTGCCGGATTTTCAATGACCGCAATTGCGGTTGCATCAAAGGGTTCTTGAATAGAAGCGGGCTGATTACTTAATTGTGATCTTGCACTATCAATCCTGACCGTAAACGTCTCTCCAGGGTTTACTTGGGAATCTGCTCTAATCTCAAATTCAGCTGATCGGCTTTCGCGAGCAGGAATAAATGGAATAGATACAGACGTATCGATTAATTCTGATCCACCGGTGCTGATGATACTCATCCAAACATCTTTTACATTTTCGCTCGCTTTATTTTCAACAGTGGCTATTACTTTGAAGATGGCGCCTCGGTTTACTTCAGCATTGTTCTGGTCTAACAGGTGAGGGGCTTCTATTTCTGTTTTTATCAGTTGAACAATCGCAGCGGATTTAACTACAACTGAACCTGATTTAGTAACTCCCAGCACAGATTCATCATTGTCATCTTTTGCTGATAATGAAACAGAAATATCTACCGTTCCGCTTAAACCGCCTGTGCTTCTGACGACATAAATCAATGTATCCCGCTCACCCGTTTCTAATATTCGATCTCCACCCTTTAAATTTTCAGGGGAATCTATAGTATAATCATCCTGAATTTCACCGTTTAACCGAAAGACGAGATCGTCCTTATTGAATTCATCAAAAGTAATGCTGGCTCCGCCGGTATCTTGCACCACGACAATAACATCCCAAAAATTAGGAATCCCTTGTCCAGCTAGCACTGTATCCTGAGATGGGGTTACCGATACAATATCCAGACCTGCCGGTTTTTCAATGTTGATGGTTGCTGTTGAATCCACAGAAGGTAATATGGTTGCCAGATTCCCGGTATTTTCTTCCTTGGCGCTTAAAATGGCGCTTGTAAATGTTTCGGACATACCCACAGCTTGTGAGGCTGTTATTGAAAAGGTGGCGACTCTTGATTGCCCATCTCCCGGAATGGTTCCTATTAGAAAAGGTGAACTAAAAATTGATTGGCCAAGACTATCGCGCTCTAAACCAACAAATACCGATTTAACTGCGTCTCCACCATCATTTACTATCGTAACTTTTACTTGAAATACCTGACCGGTATTAATGTCCGGAGTATTTGGAGCAATTACTGTTGTGGAACTGATTAGAATTTCAGGCGGCTCTTCTATAATAAAGAATTTTGGATCAGATTCATCATTAATTTCACGGCCGCTATTCACCTCAGTTCCTGAAACTTTAGCTTTGACCGTAAATAAACCGGTAGTGTCACTACTGGTTTTATCGATTGTAAAAACTAAGCTTGATGATTGTCCACCGATTAAATCAAATCCACCCGAATCCAAACCCGGCGGTTGGATAATAACAAAATCATTAATGGGATTGGATTGGAATTTAAACTCCAAAAAAGTTTTAGCCACCAAGGTGTCTATTCTTATTGTGCTCTCACCGTCATTTTGGATATTTGCAATTACATCCCAATTTGTTTCCTGACCTACCGTTACGGACGTTTGTGTTAATTGAAGAAAAAAGACACTTAAAATAGCCGGAGATTGAATTGTCAAACTCGCAGAGTTCCCATTTGTATTGGCAGGTATTGTTTCATTGCTTGTTAAATCCGTCACATACAGTTCCCCTTGTATTGTCGCAATCCCTCGGGTAAAACCGGTGTTTTGAATTATGAATCGAACAGAATCAATGATTGCCGGGCTTAATGTTGTTAAATTTTGTCCACCGCTAAAAAAGCTTGTTGGAGTACTTATTGAATATTCATGTGTAACTTCAGTGCCAAGAAAAATTGTGATTCGCGCGCTATCAAACCGTACGGTAGAACCACCGGTATTATTATTATTTCTCACATGCATCCAAACATCCCAATCACGAGTCTGATTTTGAGTAACTTCGGATTGTGATGGTTGAAGCGAAACAATTTGTATAACCGATGCCTTAACAACGACCCAACTATCCGATGTGTCTGCATCTGTATCATTAATCTCAACATTAGAATTTCGGTCAACACCCGAAATGGATCCGTCTATTGTAATAGAACCCAGGTCAGCGCTTCCGGTAGCATCCACTTCAAACTCGAAAGTTCCTATTTCCCCACCTATAATGGATATCGGATTCCCTCCGTCTGCATTGACAGTATACTGGTTATCCACATTTGTCGCTCCACTTCGAAAAGCTAAGGTAGCATTTGAAATATCTGCAGTCGCTTGCCCCTGGTTTTGCACTTTCATTTCCACTTGCATTTTTTGTTGGCCCTGGGAAATAGTGTCGGGATTTGTTGAGACACTGAGAATTCTTAGATCGGCAGGGGTTTCCACACGCCAAATATCAGTAGTGTCTGCACCTTGAGTTGAAACTGTAACCGAATTTACAGAGCCGCTTACATTTCCATCGATGGTAATATCTGAATTGATTGTAGCATCATTATTAACACCAATGGTAAAATCGATGGTTGTTGTAGTGTTTGCAGGTATTACTAAATTACTTCGAGTACGTCCTGTATAATCTCCATCATAGCTTGTAAAATCAGGCGCCGGACCTATAAAAAACAGTGAGGCCGTACTATTGATAACCTGCTCACTGCCAATGTTTTCTACCGTCATTGTTACTATTACATCCTGTTGACCCTGGCTGACCAAATTTCGAGCTGATATTTTAAGAATTCGTAAATTGGTGATTTGTACCTTTGTGTCTCCCGCAGCGTTAAAACTGTTTGCTCTTATAAATGCTGTCCCTCCCTGAATTCCAGCTTGAAGTTCAAAAGAAATAATGCCTGAAGAATTTGCCGCAATTTGAATATCCGGCTGTAGTGGATCTAAATCTTGTGGGTTTGTGATTGTGCCAAGGTCCGTGGCAACTGTAACCAACGTACCTGCTTCAATCGGATTCAGATCATTGTCCCTGATTACATTGGATTGAATAATTGATTTGCTTGTATTATCCGCCGGTAACACGGGTGGGGTTGCGGTTAATTCGATAGTACCGGTAGGGTTTCCTGGTTTTACACTAATAGTCCCGGTCTGATCACCTTGTGCACCAACCACGGTTACGGAAATTAAACCGAATTTAGGCGCTTGTACTGGTGAGAAAACCACACTGGATTTGTCCGAAGCATTGACTACGGGATCAAGGTCAGTAGAAGACCAATTCACATTTGCATCCCCCAAATATGTATCTCCGGCATCAAAGCCTGCTGCATAAAGGGTTATGGAATCATCCGCTGTAATTGTGATATTGCCAAACTCCAAAGCTCCGGCAGGTGGACCACCGGATTTAGTCATGATTAGGACGTGGTTAAGATTGCCTGCCTGTACCTCAATGGTTCCAGTCACATCACCTATCAAACTCGCATGAACTGCTGCAATCAGGCCAAAACCTTTAGTCGTTGCTGTCAATACTGTTGAAGAACCAGAAGAGTTGCTTAATGTTCCGATATCTCCGCTTACACTCCAGTTTACATTCACATCCTCTATATAATTATTTTCAGCATCAAAACTCGATGCATGAACTGGTAAGGTTTCTTCTGGTGTCATTACAACTGAAGTAACTTCAAGTTTTTCACCACTTGATTCGGACAATATTTTTATTCTCGTTGGATCCCCAACTGTCACTGTGATCGTGCCGGTATCATCGGTATGGCCGCTGCCATCATCTGCTGAGAGTGTACCACTCGCCGGCGCTGTCGTCGGGCTAAACGTAAAACTCGAACTGCTGCCACTCGCCGCTGGAGCCAATGTTCCACCCGAACTCCAGGTCACCGTCACATCCGATACAAAGTTACTCTGGGCATCATAACCCGCTGCATAAAACGTCCGTGATTCATCTGACGTCATGGCCACTGCTCCGACTTCATTCCCTAGTCCACCGGACTGATCACGAATCAATATAGACGCTACTGTGCCCTGGCTTACTGTTATGCCTACACTCGCTGAGTTTCCACTCGCTGTCGCTGTTATCGTCCCGCTTGCCGGTGCCGTCGTCGGGGTAAAGGTCTTGTCTGTCCCCGTGCCGGTTACCGTGGGAGTCAACGTGCCTGTCGTACTCCAACTCGATGAAGCCTGATCTGCTATATAATTGTCATCTAAATCATAACCCGCCGCAAACATCTGTAAACTGCTACCGATAACCATCGCCTGGGCTGATAACTCACTGCCGCCATTATTTGCCGCACTACGTAACCTGAGTTTCGCTAGTGCTCCTACAGAAACATTCACTGTAATTTGATCGGTATCATTGGGATGAGTAGCTGTTATCGTACCATTTGAATCATCTGTAGGACTAAAAGTTGTGCTCGTTCCACTGCCGCTTACGGAAGGGGTCAATCCTGAAGAGCTCCAGGTAACACTGACAAATCCAATGTCATTAGAATCTATGTCCTGTGCTTTGGCATATAAAGCAAGATCATCATCTGTCGTAATATTTTGAGTTCCTAAGGCTGTCCCGCCATCATCTACAATTTCAATAGTATTTACTGCTCCAACACTTACGGTAACAGCAACTGAAGCAGTTACACTTCCAGAAGTTGCAATTATACCGCCCTCTGCCGGTGCCGTAGTTGGACTAAAAGTTGTACTGGTTGCTGTTTCTGAAACTGTCGGCGCTAAAGTCCCCGTTGAACTCCACGTTGCAGATTGATCACCCAGATCATTGTTAAACTGGTCATAACCATGAGCATGATAGGTCTTACTGTCATCAGCAGTCATGCTCCAAGATGTAAGGACACTTCCACCACCACCTGCTGTATCCCGAATTTCCAGTTTTGTTAAACTTCCTGCTGTTATAGTTACAGTACCATTCGCACTCGCACTGCCACTCAAAACAATAGTTCCAGTTACACCTGTTGCAGTAGGATTTTTAACAACACCAATGATCACGTTATGCCCAGCACCGGTTGCATCTGTTCCTGTTTCATCCCGTTTAAAATTCACCGTGGTGGTTGATGCAAATGTAACATCGAATCCACCATCCATGGTAGAACTAGTAGCGATGATTACGTTTGACGCATCAAATCCGGAAGGAAATACAGCAGTAAAAGTTGCCGCAGAATCTAACGTACCGGCAATAGTAAGATCAAATGTATAATTTGTCATAATCCCCGCTTCAGTACTCTGAGCCGTTACATCCTGGGCAAAAACATTCGATGAAAAGCCAAAAACAATTGATGCTACAAAAAAGAAGGTTTTAAACTTCTTCCATGAATTTGCGTACATTTGTGTCCAATCCGAAATTTCTTTTAAATTCAGAGATCTAATTTACAATTACAACCGGTTTGCTTTGTGTTGATGAAACCGCATTCCCAAAGATGTCTAAAATGCGAAACAACACTAAATAATTGTTATCTGCTTTATCCGGGTTTTTTACAACACTAAATAAAAGGTTTAATTTATTGCCGGGATTCACCGGTTTACCTTCACCTTTTCTACCTATTTCTATAATAGAGTCTTTGACCGTCACACTAAACCCACCATTCATTGTATTTGAACCAGCCAAAGAAACCATAGATAAATCAAACTCCGGAGGGAAAGTAAGAGAAAATCTGGCGTTTTGACCTATGGTATCGGGAGAAGTAAATGTTAATTCGTAAAGTGTGTACGTCCCTATTTTTGAATTTAAAGGAGTAACCCAAACGCTATCTATTTCTTGTGCTGCAACTTTTAGTACAAAGGCTAAAACAATGACAAAAATAAAAAAAATCCATTTTTTCATAATTCACTTCCGGGTTTATTTTAACAGTGCTCGTAATAAGATAATAAACCCCTTTCCCTCATTCTCCGCTAATTTCAAGTTCTTTTTAGCAACAACATAAGAAGGATTGATTTTTAACGCTGTTCGAAATTGATCCATCGCTTTCAAAAAAATATTTCTACACTGAATTAGATAGGCAACACCCAAATTATTGCGAAGGTCCGGAAACCCCGGATTTTCTTCTATTTTCTCTTTAAGTACATCAATATAATCAGAGAGAAGTTGGACGTCTTTGCCTTTACCGCCAAACATAAATCGGATATAAAACTCTTCATCAAAATGATTGCTTTGTTGATCCTGGTTTAAGAAATCTATTTCCTCAACTAATTGAATCGCTTCTTCAAAATTTCCATTTTGGATTTCTTCAATGGATTTTCGGATTTCGAATTGATCGAAAGTCGGATTTAAATCTACCGCCTTTTGTAAATGAGCTAATATTTTCTTTTGCCTTAGAGGACTGGGTATCATATCAGAAGTGTGTTGCTCACCATTCATACTCGATAAATATACCTTACTTAGCATGAAGTGAGCGATATCATAAGACGGATTTATTTCGATTGCACGTTCTAAAGAATTAATCGAATTAATAAAATCTTCTTTTTTAAGATAGGCGACGCCAAGTGAATAATGCAGATCGGGGTAATTGGGAGTTTTTTCGATGGTTTTGTTAAACAACTCGATTGCTTGGTCAAATAATCCAGCCTTCGTATAAACATTGCCAAGATTAATATTGGCCTCTATATAATCTTCGTCTATCGATAATGCATCTTGAAAACAATCAATCGCTTCGGTCAGTAGGTTTCTTATTTCGAAAACCAATCCGAGCTTGTTTAGTGATTGTACGTGGTTAGAACCTTTCACTTTCTTGTACATATAAAACAATAGTTCCCAATCCACAGAAATATTCTTATGAGTTTCCTCAGTCAGTGATTGAGTCTCTTCTTCCGTAGTGTTTTCATTCACTCGTAACTTATAGGTATCCAGAATATGGCCATTTTCCGTTATCTGAGTTACTACATCTAGTTCTTCCGAATCATACCACGTTTCGACAAGAAATTCTCTATCTTCAAAACGTATTGAATTGGAATGTTTTGTTTGTTGCATATTTACTCTCCCAGGGCTACATACCTTTGGCTTGTTTCATTTTGATGCATTGAATAATATTGGACCATTAAAACTGCTTATTTGAGGTTCCTCGTTAACTGCAAACTATAATATCACAAAAACTGTTCCAAAAAGTGGCTTTTCCCTTATTTTATATCGACTTAACGAAGGAATCCATTAGTTTTCTTTATGTTCATACAAATCTTGTAATCCTGAATGAACTCTTTCCATTGCCTGTTGTAAGCTTGTCATAGAAGTTGCAAAAGAAATTCTTAAATGTTTTGGACTACCAAATGCGCTGCCCGGTACTAATGCTACCTTTTGGGTTTCAAGAATGTAATTACACAAATCTACCACATTTTCAATATTGTAATCATTTACATGTGCCGGAAAAAACTTAGATACATCAGGAAATATGTAAAAGGTTCCCTGGCTGCGATGACATCCGATTCCCTTTATTTTCATAAGACTTTTATAAACAAAGTCTCTTCTTTGTTTAAAGATTGCTGTCATTTCTCGAACACAATCCTGGGGGCCGGTCAATGCAGCGAGTGCCGCCCATTGGGCTATGGATGTCGGGTTCGATGTCATATGGCTTTGAATTTTTCCCATTTGTGAGATATATTTGTGTGGCCCCGCGGCATATCCAATTCGCCATCCGGTCATAGCATAAGCTTTTGAAACTCCGTTTACTGAAATAACTCTTCCCTCCAATTCAGGATAGGTGGCCAAAGACCGGATCTTAATGTCATCAAATATCATCGAATGATATAACTCATCGGTTATAATGATGATGTTTGTATCCTTTAAAACTTCGGCAATTTGATCAGTTTGATCTACACCATAAACAGCACCTGTTGGATTTACTGGGTTACAAAACATAAAGACTTTTGTTTTTTCTGTTATTGATCTTTTTAATAATTCCACATCAAAAGAAAATTCTTTGTCAGGCTTGGTGGGAACAAAAACAGGTTCTGCACCGGAGAGCCATACCATAGCCGGATAACTGACCCAATATGGAGAGGGAATTAAAACTTCATCCCCTTCATTACAAATTGCCAGAATAGCCGTTGCCAATACATGCTTCCCGCCACAGGAAACAATGATTTCATCAGGCCCATAATCTATTCCATTATCCTGCTTAAAACGATATGAAATCGCTTCCCGCAATTGCGGAATCCCCGTTGCCTGGGTATAACGAGTGTGGCCAGCATTGATTGCTTCAATAGCTGCCTGCCTGATATGCACCGGTGTATCAAAGTCCGGTTCTCCTGCTCCAAGTCCAATAACATCTTCTCCATTCGTCTTCATTTCGAGAACTCGGTTCGTGATTGCCAATGTCTCAGAAGGTTCTATTTTTGAAAGTCTTTTAGATAAATTCACATTTTTTATTCAGTTAATTTTTTGATTTGTTTTTACATTAATTTAAGAAAAACCCCTATTAACAACTTTTTTCTATAGTATTCAAAAGTATTCAAAATAATTTTTCTTGTTCGCTATATTTCGATAAGAATTAAATTTTACGTACTGAATTTGAATTATTTGAAAATTTCTCCTTTAATCTCTTTACAACAATTTCAGGAACAAGATGTGAAACATCTTCTCCGAAGTAGGCCACCTCTTTAACAATTGATGAATTTAAGTAAATATAATTTTCGTGTGGCATGAGAAATACAGTTGCAATATTTTCCCGCAACTTACGATTCATCATAGCCATCTGGAACTCATACTCGAAATCTGAAATAGCTCTTAATCCACGGATAATTGCGACAGCATTTCTCATGCTGGCATATTGGACCAATAATCCCTCAAAAGCATCAACCTCGATGTTTTCCAAAGAAACAATCGATTCCCGAATCATTCCTTTTCGCTCTTCCACAGAAAACAAAGGCGTTTTTTTAGGGTTTTGAGCAATCGAAATGATGACTTCATCAAACATTTTTCTTGCTCTATCCACAATATCAATATGCCCATTTGTAATTGGATCAAAAGTTCCGGGATAAATGGCAATTTTCTTTTTCATAGTACCTGTCTCAAAAACCTCACAATTGAATCTCCGAATGCTTTTACTCTCACTGATTCAAAATTGTATATTCTGTCTGAAATCAATTCTGTTTTATGATGGCGTAAAATCAAAGTTCCGTCTGTCTTCAACAAATTAGTCTTAGATAAAGCATGCAACAGACGATTTGCAATTGGAGTTCGAAATGGAGGATCTGAAAAAATTGTGTTAAACTCAGCTTGCCTTTTAACCAATGTTTGAATGGATTTATATACATCCGCAGTGACTACTTCATAATTGTTATGTTCAATATTTATTTTCTGAAGATTTCTGAGTAGTAAATCAGCAACTTTATGTGACCGTTCAATAAATATACAATGACTGGCGCCACGACTGAGTGCTTCTATTCCAATAGACCCGGAACCAGCATATAAATCTAATATTTTAGTTGAAATGATTTGATCTCCGAGAATCCCAAATAAAGATTCTTTTATCCGGTTAGTAATTGGACGTAAATCTTCGAATTTACCTGCTTTTAAATGAACGCCTTTCCATTTTCCGGCAACTACTCTCATTTATGGTAATTAAGGATTATTTCGAAAAAACATCGAGATCAAGGACAGAGTTGACCTGGGAATCGGATAAATCTCTGGTAGCCTGGGTAATCGTGATTTTATTCAAACCAATATTCTGGTAACTTCTTAATAAATCCCGGATAAATAAAACCACGGCGATTTGCTGTCCGGCTAATTTAACCGTTACGGGTCTTCGTATCGTATTACCGATTGATATTTCCGAAGAAATATCAATTTGCCGAATTTGCAAATTACTTTGATTTGCTTTAGCGGTTAAGCCTGACTGAATTTGGCTTTCTTCAAGTAATCCTGTTGCTGTTATAGAAGTACTACTCGAAGGTATCGAACCCTGTATTTGTCGAACTAAGACCGTGGAGGCACCAAATTGTTTTTCCTGGGATAATGCTTTTGATAAAGTTTCTGCCGAAGACCTATCCAGGCTGTTCTCCAAATCCGAAAAAAGTGATTCAGATTCTGATACCAGTTCAGCTAAATAATCTTCATTAGCATACCGGAAAAAAGACAATTTGACTCCAGATGGCATTGAGGAAAGAACATTATCCAAAAATATCATTCCCGCAAAAGTTTGTTGACGTTTATTATCAAGAGCAACAGCAACAGGCGTTCTGGTGCTTACAGTTTTTGTGTCCTCTTCAGACATGCTAACAGGTGTACTACTTTCATCCACTGGATCTCCAACCCGTTGACCCTCAGGTTCCTCCATCCCTGGTGGTTGTGATGTCACTTGTTGAGAGGATTCTTGTTGGGTTTGATCTTTTGTTTTTTCATCACTCGATCCGCGGGGATAAAAAATAATTGTCAACAAAATAATCAAACCTCCGACAACCCCCATAACTATCGGCCATGGAGAAGATCTTCTAAATTCATGCTGTTTTTTTTCATGTGATGTTTCAGATTCAGGACGTTCTTCGATTTTCTCTACAGCTATCACAGGTTGCTCTTTAACCTCCTGTGGCTGAATTTGTTGATCCTCCAAAACAGATTCAGGAGCAGGTTCCAGACTTACTTCTTTGGAAAGATCTTTTCCTTCCAAAAGATTTAATGTAGACATAAATACCTCAGTATTTATTCAGGGATGGATCGCAATGCAGAACCAATACTAATAGCATATTCACTTGAAAGAGGAACATTGGTTGATAAATCACTAATTTCCGGATCCAATTCCAGCATTTTGAAGGGTTCTACCAAAACGACTTCCCGAGATGGACTTATTGTCATATAATCTGCTAAATCTGGTGAGGCCTTTTCACCAAAAAGGTAGAGAGAATCAACCGCTTTTTCTTCATCCAAATGATATTCCAGCAATTTCCTGCGAATTTCTTTGTTTAACAGCCGGGATAAGGTTTCATCGGATTCGAATGATGCGATTGATTGTTCATTGTCTTCAGAATTAAATGTAATCTTATAAAAATCAAAGAATTGCCCTTTACGGACAAACTGTAATTTTAATGTATCCTTACGAATATCGGCTAAAACCACAAAATCCTTTTCATCAATCTTATAGATATGCTTAATACCATTCAACGCAGAAAACAAATCTAAATCCAGATGTTTTAATTCAATTTGGGGATTTTCAAATAAATTAATTACGGCTTGAGTAATATCCTTTCGAAACACTACGGAAACGACAGCATCTTTATCACCAAAAAATTCATTTGAAATTTTTTCATAAACAAATTGATACTCTTTTAAAGATTGATCCGGGAATATTTGTCGATATTCCCATAAAATAAACTCTTCTATTTGATCATGGCGCAATTCGCGATCTATTAAAAATTTTTTGACAAATGCCAATTGATTATCAAGAGCCACCATGACTGGCCCTTTTAACTCGTACTGTTTAATAGCTTCATCAATCAATTCTTTATAAGTTTTATGAGCAGCATTATTTATTAAGCTCTCATTAGTAAAAGGGATAGCAGCCGGTCGCTTAGCAAACCGTTTAATGACTGGTTTTCCGTTGGTATTTTCGATTTCAACAAACTGAAAAGAATTTTTAAGCAAAGAAAATCCTAGCATAATACTTTACACCTACCTTTTAATTAAAAGACTTGATTAATATTTTCACTTCTTTTTTTCCTTCCAGGAAGTCTCACCATTGTCAATATAACCATGATTTCCAATTTTTCCACCTCCGAGAAAACTAAACGTAAATCGCTCATTCAAGCTGTCGATGTTTGTTGAATCCAATGGACAATAAACCTTCAACACTTTAATTATTGAAGTATCCACAGATCCAATATGATACGGTTTTCCAATAGATGGGCATAGATGTAATAACTCCAATGATTTTTCAATCAGAGCATCAACTGTTTCCGGGTTAGATAATGTGTCAGATCTGGAAAGTATCAATTTTAATGCAGAATCTGCTGCAGTAGAATCAGTTACTTCTTCGTACGTGGTCAGATAATCTTTAATTGTGGAAACGAAAAATGAATCTCTCAGTGCATACATCGTAGTGTCTGCTACCCATGCGGAATCGTTCTTTAAATATTCTATCACATTCACAATTGAAGAATCAAATTTCTGTGAAACATGAAGTTGAAGATATAAAATTTCTGCATTTTGGACTTTTTTCATATTCTCTCTACACAAATCTGTTTCCTGTTCTACTGTCTCCCAAACAGATTTTGGGTACAAAATTGTACCCACAAGCAACGATAACAGGATAACGATCAAGATTTCGTATATGAGTGAGCCCTTTCTTTTTTGATGGATCATCTTTCCTCCTCAGGTAAGTTTCCGTTTCTCAAAATAGTAAAATTAAAGTTCATCAAAGTAGTAATCTCATTTAAACACAAGGAAGGACTTTATTTTTTCTAACTTTTTACTGCCAATGCCTTTAACATAAGTTAAATCTTCGAGTGAAGCAAATTTGCCGTTTTCATTACGGTGATTTACAATCCGTTGGGCTAAAATCGGACCGATTCCAGGTAACCTGGCAAATTCTTCCGAACTTGCCGTATTGATATTGATTTTATCCTTAAACAACTCGGTAGGCTTTGATGTGGGCCCATTCCTTTGTTCATACCATAAACTTTCAATTTCAGTAACTTTCAGCTTTAATAAATTTGCCTCTTCTGTCCAGTTTTGAAGGGATTGATCTTTTTCTTGAGAATCGGGTAAGTTGGGTATGAGAATTCCAAAAGCAAGTCCAAATAGGAGGACTATAGTAATTTGAAGTTGTAACCGCGATATGCCAAAATTCTCAAGTAAGTGTTTGAATCTAAATTTAATCTTATTATTAAAAACAATATTCCTTTAAAATACAATTACTTTTTACTTAAATGAACAACATTTTTATTTAAATTTTACTAAAAAAACCTTTTTTTCTTTTTCGGTTCGGATTTAGATACTTTTTTTATATAGTCTTCTTCAAATTTAGACAACTCTTCTATCAATTGTTTTTCTTTTGTGGATATTTTGTTTGGTGTAATTAATGAAACCTGAACCAGTTGATCTCCTTGACCGTAATTGTTTAATTTGGGGATGCCTTTGCCTCGCAATCGAAATATTTTACCGGAATGAGTGCCAGACGGTATTTTTAGTTTTACCTTACCATTCAAAGTAGGTACCTCAATATCATCACCTAAAACTAACTGTGAATATCCAACGGGTAAATTAAATAAAACATCATCTTCATGTCTATCAAAAAGCTCATGGTCCTTTTCTTCAAATATGACAATCAAATCTCCGGTCGGGCCATTTCTGGGACCAATGTTTCCATCGCCTCTCATTGTAATGTAATTGCCTGTCGACACTCCTGCCGGAACTCTGATCTTAACTGTAGAATCTTCTCGAATTCTACCATCACCTTTACATTTACGGCAAGGAGTCGAAATGATTTCCCCTTCACCATGGCAAGTGGGACAAGTTGTTATATTTACGAATTGACCGAATATAGATCTCGACACTTGTCGGACTTTACCGTTTCCATGACAGGTTGAACATGTTTTTGCGCCATTGCCTTGTTCCGCACCAGCTCCGGAACAGTTATCACATGTGACTAATTTTTTTACCCGTAGATTTTTTTCAACACCCTCGTATATTTCTTCGAGTGACAATTTAAGACGAATTTGAAGATCGCTTCCACTTGCAGGACTTCCTCTGCCTGATCGTCCTTGACCCATACCGAAAATATCTCCAAAACCGCCAAAACCATCCATGAACGTTCGAAGAGCATCGGACAAATCAAAATCAATCCCGCCGCCAGAACCCATACCTCCTTTTAATCCTGCACGACCATATTGATCATAGATCCGGCGTTTATCAGAATTACCGAGAACTTCATAAGCTTCAGCTGCTTCTTTAAAATTAGCTTCTGCCCTGGAATCACCAGGATTCCGGTCGGGATGATATTCCATTGCTAATTTTCGATATGCCTTTTTTAGCTCATCTTCGGTTGCTTCTCGTCGTACACCAAGAATGTCATAATAATCTTTATTTGTCATCTAATGAAACTTCATGTTTTTGTGAATCTTTAATACTTAACGAGTGTCAACCATTGTTAACAGCAACCTTTGCATGACGTAAAACCCGTCCGTTTATCTTATAGCCTTTCAGATGTTCTTCAACAACCACATTGGCAGGGTAATTCTTATTTTCCACCATCATCATTGCTTCATGCAGATCCAGGTCAAATTCTTCTCCAACCGAACCTATTTCCTCGACACTATACTTTTCCAGCAATTTCTTTGCCTGGGAATAAATCAGTTGAACCCCTTTATATACAGGGTCGTTTTTCTTTTTATTGCTCATTGCATCGATTGTGCGATCTAAATTATCAATGATAGATAATACGTCTAAAATTACAGAATCCTTTACATTCTGAGTTCTTTTTTCTGTTTCACGAAGTGTCATTTTTCTGAAATTATCAAATTCAGCTGCCAAGCGTAGATATTTCTCCTTATATTCTGCATTTTCATCATCAAGCTGCTGTATTTTTTTTTGCTGTTCAACCAATTGTTTGTCTGTGCTTTCTCGCCGCTTTTTCTTTATGTTGCCTGCAGCTTTCCCGGAAACCGTACTTTTCTTAGAATTGTTATCGGTTTCCTGTTCGGGTACTTCGTGTTTTTTCATAAAACGATAATACTCCTAGTTAATCCTTAGCACTCTGTTAGATGCAAATTTTGAGATTGCATCCGACATATAATTTACAATTGAAATCATTCTTGGGTAGTCCATTCTTGTTGGACCAATGATGCCTAGAACACCTTTTACATTTCCATAATTATAGTCCGACGCAACAAAGCTAAAGTTTTCTAATTTGGCATAACTGTTTTCTGAACCAATTGAAACACAACATGATTTTGATTTATTTAGGTTGGTAAAGAAATGAATTGTGTTTTTCTTGCTTTCCAGAAATTCCATAAGATTATCAAACTTTTCAGTAGTGGCAAATTCGTTTTGCCTGAGAATGTTTCTGGCTCCACCAAAATAATATTCTTGCATATCATCAAAATCGAATATTTTGTTTGCCGATTTTTTAAAATAACTTAATAAACCTAGATGACCCGTCGTTACACTCTTCAGACGCTTATTAATTGTTTTCCTAATTTCATCTAGTGTTAAACCGGATAACCTTTCGTTTAAGATTTGAGTGGTTAGTTCCAGGATTTCACGAGTCACATCAAAATCCAATTCCAATGTGGCTGTTTTCAGTAATCCGGATTTAATGGATATTACCAGCAAAATCCTTCTTTCAGAAATAGGTACTAATTCAAGTTTTATAAAAACTCCATTAAACATTTTCGGCATCAATACAATCCCCAATTGATTAGAGATTTCACCAAGAATCTTCGATGATTTTTCAAGCATTTGATGAAAATCCTTAGCTACTTTGCGCAGATCTTTTAAGACTCTTTGCCTTTCAATTTGAGATATTTGCTCTATAGACATCAAACAATCAACATAAACTCTATATCCGGAATCCGTAGGAATTCGCCCGGCGGAAACATGCGGTTGGAATACAAGACCTAGATCTTCCAACTTCACCATAATATTGCGAATTGTAGCAGAACTAAATGAAAGATCGTGTTGTTTACATAAATATTTTGAACCAACAGGAATACCGGTCGCTACAAAATCTTCGACGATATATTTGAGCACGTTTTCTTCTCGATTTGTAAAAGTAACCACGGTTAATATCTACCTTTTTATTTATTCAATAAATCCAAATGGAAATATTACTAATTTTTAACAGGGTTGTCAAGATTAAAACCTCCTATTCAGTAGAAAACAAGCAAGTTACGAAAATTTATCATCTCGGTTTCACCTTAAAGTTTTTCGAATAGCAAGCCAACTTCCCAAACTGCCAAATAGTACCCCAAAAAATAAAATTGAAAGTGCTATGTATTTAATATCCATCATCAATTGGGGGAAATATATTCTTATGATATTGACAAGAATTATGTTTCCTAAAATCGCTAAAATCGCACCAATTAAACCCTGCAATGCTCCCTCAATCAAAAATGGCCCACGAATAAATGATTGCTTTGCACCAATAAGGCTCATGATTTCAATGGAATCTTTTCGAGTAAGAATTGAAAGCTTAACTGTATTGGAAATTAGTATAATTGAACTGACAACTAAAATGCTACCGATAATTAAAACGAACAAAATAGCTGCCCGAATATACTTTGAGATCAATTTCTGCAAATCAAAACGATAAACGACTTCGTCGATGCCGCTTATGGTTTCAATTTGCGATTTAACTTTTTCTATTATTTCTTCTTCCTGGTACTCCGACTTTATTAATATTCTAAAAGAAGAGGGCAGTGGATTTTCACCTAATACAGATTCAATATTACTTCCAAAATCTTGGTTAAATTCTTCTAATGCTTGCTCTTTGGATATAAATCGCAATTGGGCTATTTCCGGGTATTTGACTAGTTGAGATTGAATTTCAGCTGTCGTTTCTTCTGTTATTCCATCTCTAAGAAAGAGTTCCATGGTAAGTAGACTCTTAAAATATCCAATAAGAAGAGAGCCTTTCACAATCGCAAATGCGAAAAAACCTACAAAAAACAACGAAACCCCCACGGTAATAATTGGCAATACACTCGATTGCTTGGAAGTTCGTAGTGCAGAAGCGCCTTCTTTTAAGGAATAAAACCAACTCACAGTTCAAGTCTTCCGTTTCTAATAAATATTGATCTTTTCCGTAACTGGTCCGCCAATTCCTGGTTGTGTGTTGCCATTAGAACTGCTGTTCCCATGGTGTTTATCCGTTTAAGTAAATTAAGAATTTCCATTGTGATATCATGATCAAGATTTCCGGTTGGTTCGTCGGCCAACAAGATAAATGGCTCATTCACAATCGCCCGTGCTATTGCTATCCTTTGTTGTTCACCACCGGAGAGTTCCTGGGGAAACTTCAGTCGTTTATGTGTAAGACCGACATCTTTTAGAACTTCAAGAACCCTGCTTTTTATTTTCTTTCGTCTAGTTCCAATAGCATGCATGGCAAAAGCCACATTTTCAAATACATTTCTATCTTGCAATAGCTTAAAGTCTTGAAAAACCACTCCGATTTTACGTCGAAAAAACGGAATTTGCTTTCGACTCACATTCGTAGCATTCACCAAATCCAAAATGATATGTCCCGTTTGTAGCGGACACTCAAGATTTATCAATTTCAAAATCGTCGATTTGCCAGCCCCGGATGGCCCAACCAAAAAAGCGAATTCACCCTTCTGAATCGAAAAGGTGATTCCTTTTACTCCGTAACCACCCGTGTATTGATATGTTACATTATATAAATGTAGCATTATGAATAATCGAGCCTTAAAACAAAATGTATCCTGTTCGATTTTGAATTAGCCGGTTGAAATGTATAACCATCGTAAATATCTATGAGCTTCATAGAAGTCGAATTAATTGCATCAAGAATGGCTCGTATAGAGTATATTTTTTGTTTATGTTTCTCTAAATATGTTTTCTTCTCAGAGTAAAAATGCACTTTAAACTCTGTATGCTGAATATGGGTTTTCTGATCGTAATGGCTCCAGCGATCATATTTAAAGGTTCTCTGGGAATCGTGATCATAATAATTATAGAAATACTTAATTGCATTTCGTTCTGTACAAATATCAAAAATTAACAATCCTCCGTTTTGTAAAGCAACTTCAGCGTTAGAAATAAACTTTATAATATTTTCAATTTCCATGATATAATTTACGCTATCATATAAGCTCAGAATTACATCAACTTTTTTTTGAACGGCCAGATCAACCATTGAACAACGCCATATTGGAATTGATTCTATCTTTCCTTTTACTTTGGCCTGTTTTAGCATTGGCAGGGAAAAATCACATCCCAAAAAATCATAAGGATACCTTCTCAACATCGCCAATAAATTTCCCGTTCCACAACTTGCATCTAAAATCGTTTTTGTCTTAGGATGATATTTCGTGATTAATTTATTTATATAATTAGCCCAGCTCCGATAATCAACATGTTTCATCAGTTGGTCGTAAATAAGGGCTAGTTTTTCATAGGGTGCAACCCCAGTCATTTTTTTATCCGGCCAATGTGATCGCAAGTTTTATCGCCTCTATCATACTTGATGGGTTCGCAAGCCCCTTTCCTGCGATATCAAACGCTGTTCCGTGATCCGGGGAAGTCCTTACAATTGGGAGTCCTGCCGTATAATTAACGGCCTTTCCGAATCCCTGCATTTTTACCGGAATCATACCTTGATCATGATACATAGCCAAAATCGCGTGATATTGCTGCAATTTTTGGGGGATAAACAAAGTGTCTGATGAAAACGGGCCCTCAACAAATACATTTTGCTGCTTTAATTTTTCGATGGCCGGCTTGATAATTTTTTCCTCTTCCGTTCCGAGCTGACCGTTCTCACCTGCGTGGGGATTTAAACCAGCCAAAGCAATGCGGGGGTTTCTAATTTGAAATCGATTTTGTAAATCGCGGTTTATTGTCATGCATTTCTTCATTATCAAATCGGAAGATAATAAATCGGAAACATCCCGAATAGGATGATGTGTAGTAACCAGGCCAACCTTCAATTCATTCGAAATAAGCATCATTGTGTAATTCTCAGTGTTAAACCAGTCTGCCAG
This sequence comes from candidate division KSB1 bacterium, assembly GCA_022566355.1. NCBI lineage: Bacteria > Pseudomonadati > Candidatus Zhuqueibacterota bacterium. The sequence continues at coordinate 75,685 of JADFJB010000002.1, read as the reverse complement.
TAATTCCGTATGGCCGGGAAAATCGATTCCCGCTGCCCAGATTGCTTGCTTGCTGATTGGCGCAGTAACCAAGGCTGCTTTGTCGTTGTTTTCAATCAACGTGAGTGCTTTTTGAATAAATTGAACACTTGCTTTTCCCGCTTCAGCTTTTACAAGACCCGGCTCAATGGTATTCATATCTTCCGAATCCACTTCTAAAAAATGTAGTTTCAAAGGATCGCTCCCTGGTTGGCCCTCTTCTATTGTTAGTTTTGCGCTTAATGTTCTTGAATAAAACTCAAGAGCTTTTCCGGAACCTACAATCGTAAAAACCACATTCTGGCTTGGAAATAGTTCCGAAATGGCCTTAATAGTTACCTCCGGTCCGATTCCGTTAAGGTCCCCCATTGTTATATAAATTTGAGTTGCCATATAATCCGTAACAATCAGTTCTGTTTAATTCCTTTTCAAAAATCAAATATACTTGGATTCATTTCTAATTGCAACCTGGAGGTAATTGATTACACCAAAACCTATAATTTCATCGAATCAATCTATAAAAATCAGAATGTGAAAAAATAAAACGGTTATTTAATAATATGAAAGTAAAACAGAAAGGATCAGGTTTTTCGTTTCTTCTTTTTTGCCGCCGGGAAAAGTACATTGTTCAGAATCAGTCTATACCCGGGAGAGTTCCTATGCAAGGAAAGTTGGGTTGGGGGGTCGCCCACAGCATGTTGATAATCTTCCGGATCGTGGCCGCCTAAAAAAGTAAATGTCCCCCGCCCAAAATTGCCGTGAATATATTTGATGTTTTCTGTCTCCGGAATCTCCCCCAAAATCACCACCGAACTCTTGATTCGGGACCTGCGAAAGCCGGTAGTTTGACCCATAAATCCTTTTATTACATTTACATGGTTCTGTGTTAACATAACCGGAACAGGATCATATTTTGCGGAAAATTCAAAAAGTGTAAACGCATCCGCATCGGCACCACGCAAGGAAGCATTAACACTTGAGGGAATATCGATATCAGAATACTCATAGACAAAAGGATTCATCTCAAGTTTAAAATTCTCAAAAGCTAATGTTTGGGCATAATTCAGTTTCGATTGGCTATTAGGTGCGATTGGGTCTCCATCAAACACTTCAGATACAATATCCGTATCCGAAGCAGCCAATGAAATATCATAGGAATCTGTTGCGGAACACATTGCAAAAAGAAATCCTCCCCGCGCCACAGATTCTCTTATGGTTTGTGCAACAGCATTTTTTAATGTGCTAACTTTTTTAAAACCAAGGCTTGCCGCCATGGTTTCATTCATTCGAACTTCTTCAATATACCAGGGTGTGTTGCGAAAGCTTGCGTAAAACTTTCCGTATTGCCCGGTAAAATCTTCATGGTGCAAATGAAGCCAGTCATAATTTTCAAGCTCCCCTTGAAGAACTTCCTTGTCCCAGATTTGATCATATGGTACTTCAGCATAGGCCAGTGCCAATGTTACCGCATCATCCCATGGCTGTTTGCTTGGCGGCGAATAAACAGCTATCCGGGGTACTTTTTCTAACAGCACAACTTCCATGTTTCCTTTTTCAATTGCATCATAAATCCTTGCCACATCACTTCCAGTCACAGATACGCTTGCTACTCCTCTAAGTCTTAACTCTCTTTCTATTTCAGGATAATGGTCGATCAAAAAAGATCCCCCCCGATAGTTTAACAGCCACTCAACATTAATTCCTTTTTCAAGGGTCCAAAATGCAATCCCATAAGCTTTAAGATGATCGGATTGCTGTAAATCCATGTGGATTAATATCTTTTGAGCTGAGACATGGCTGGGGTCTAGAACCAGTATAAATAGTAATATGGCTAACTGTTTTTTCACGGGTTTCCTTCCAAACTTCTGATTTTTTTCCGAACGTTTTCTACAAGCATACTCATCGGATAATTCACCAAAATGGTCTCATAATTCTCAATCGCTTTTGAAGTGTCTTTGAGATCGTTTTCATAAATTGTTCCGATCTCAAAAAGCGCCAGATCACAAAGCGAATTATCTGGGTATTTACTGATCAATGCTTGAAACCCCATGATAGCAGAAAGAAAATCCCCGGTTTTTCTAATTAAATTAGAATGTTGAAACCTGGCTTGGGGGGCAATTTTGGCTTGAGGATATGAATCTGCAACATTCGAAAAGTTTTGGCTGGCTTCATCGAGTTTGTTTTGTTTTTTAAAAAGAATAGCCTCGGCGTATAACTTTAGAGCTTCTGAAGCATTTTGTTCATTGTTGTCCAACCGAATGGATAATTCTAAGGCGTCATTCACAAATGCATTGCTGCTGCTTACGGGCCTTTTTAAAATATTCTCAATATGTTTTCGTGTCTTTTTGAAATCTCCCTGGTAGAAAGCCAGTTCCGCCAGCTTTAGCTGTCCTTCAATTTTTGAATTGTTTTTCTCTTTAACTCTTTGATTTTTTCCAGACGGAGTGTTAACCGCTTGTAAATAAAAAGTTTCCGCTTCCGATAAATTCCCCCTCGCAATTTCAACATCACCGAGTCTAATAAATGTATGGATACGATTCTGATACTTCGCATAATTGTCTAAAACTTTTTTAAAGTTATGAACCGCGCTGTCCGGCAAAAACAAAACATCTAAATAAATATCTCCGCTGGTTAATATGGCTTCAATGGCCCAAATCGATTTGGGATAATTCATAGCCACGCGATCATAGGCAGTCAATGCCGGTTTATATTTTCCTTGCAGATATAAGGTTCGAGCTAGCTCATATTCGATTCTAGCTTTGTCCGGGTAATTAGAATATTCTTCCAATATTCGATTCAGAGCTTTCTCGGCCAGGTTATATTGATTCTCTGCTAAAACAATTTGGCTAAACTTGAATAACTCTGAGCCGGTTTTGCCTTTTTCTTTCGATTTGTTTTGTAATTGTTCTAGTTTTTTCACAGCCGAAAAAGCATCGTTATAATTTTCATAACTTAAAAGAAAAGAGATCATGAGTCTTTGGTAATCCTGGTTTTCAGACTCTGATGAAATCCATCTTTTCAGGGTTGAGGTTACCTGTTCGTAGGTTTCATTGTTCCCTTTAAAAGATACGATTCTCGCCTTCACATAGGATAATTGACGGGGATTCGACCGCAAATATCTCATGTATTCCCCTGTCGCTTTATCGTAATTAAAACGATAGGCGTGCAACTGGGCAAGCTCAAGTGAAAACAAGCCTTGTTTTCCAATCGTGTTGCGTCCATTTTGGTAAATTTCAATACCATCATCAAATAACCGGTTTTGTATTAACGTATTGGCAACCATACGATAAACCGATGCATTCTTATTATTCTTGTTGATCATTTGATTCCAAATTGAAAAAGCTTTTTCTTTGTCTTCTTTTTGCAGATATGTCTCTCCCAAACGAATTTGATATTGAAAATTGTGCGGTTCCAATTCGATTCTTGTTTCGATTAGTTGTATCAATTCGTCATATTTCTTCAGGCTAACATAGCATTTTCTTGCAGCATCGAAATAGGTAAAATTCCTTGGATACTTTTCCAGGAGCGCTAAATATATTTTAAGAGCTTGATCAAAATCACCGATAGCTTCATATTGTTGACCGAGACTGTATTGTCCGCGGTCTGATTGATTTGTGTTTTGCGCCATGCCGGCACTATTAAAAATTAAAACCAAACAAACCATAAATGCCGCCTGGCAAATTCCATTTAAAAAACGACCCTCCACGTCATCTCTCCGCTTTTTCCATTAATGCCTGAAAATAATTTCTAATGAGCTCTAGGTAATCATCATTATATCCTGCTTTCCGTGCCCGCAATAGATCTTCTAAAAACCGATCCTTTTGTTGTTTGATCTTTTCATCAATTTGGGACGGACTACGAACAAAATAGGTTTTTCCTGACCTGGATCTTCTCTTTTTACTATACTCTCTTTCTTTCAAAGACTTCTGTGCATCCAACATCCTGGATAGAATTCTTCTTTGTCGATCAATGGTTCTTGGCGCTACTTGTTTGCGTTGCAACTCTTTAATTACTTCTTCCATTTCATTGGCAACACCATCCATACGTCCTAATATTTCGGATTTATTGCCAAATTCTTGCTGAAGTTGCTGTAAAGATTTTCTAAGCGCGAACTGTTCAGCCGCAAGACGTGCCATTGCTGCCTGTTGCTGCGCTGACATTTTCCCTTGTCCCAACATCATGGTTTCCTCGTTGATTCCTTGTTGTGTGCCCGACATTTGCTGCAAGCGTTGCATAAATTCATCAATACCGCTTGCCGAGGAAGCGTTCTGAAGTGATTGCATAGCGCCCTGAACCTGTATGATGGTTTCGTTAATTCCTCCCATTGCCTGTGCCTGCTGCCCTGGTGCTCCGCCGGTATTTCTATCCTCCAAATTTTTTAAAGCGCTCTGCATACCGGCCATAGATTTTCCCATTGCGCGCCCAATTTCGGGGGTCACAAAAAATGTCTTTTGAGATAACTCATACATTTGATTCGCAATACGACCCATTTGCTGCATCATTTGTTGTTGGCTTTCGGCAACCTGGCCAAGCTGTGGGCTCGACGGTGATAGCTCTTTTGTCTGGTTCATTAAATCCTCCTGTGCTTTTGAGAGCCGAAGGAGGTCTTCTGTCGCTTTTGTAAATTCTTGCATGAATTCCTGCTTTCGAGATTGCGTAAAGTCCCGTTTCAATTTCTGAAGTTGTTTTAACATATCACGTAATTCTTGTTCTGACATTTTCCCGGATTTTGAAGCCTGCTGCATATTGCCCTTCTGCAATTGTTGCCTTGATTGATTCATTTCCTGCATTACTTTTTGCATCTCTTGCATTAAGGAATCCATTATCTCCGACTGAAATTGAGCTTGTTCTTTTAAGTCTTGCTTTAGGGTGGAGAGCATTTGATCCAAAGTTTGGGAATCTTTTTCCAAGTTCTGCTGCTGATGAAGCATATTTGCCAATTCGTTTTCTTGCCCTTTTTCCAGCTGTTCATTTAATGCTTCCTGTCTTTCGGCCAGGTTTTCAGTCAGCTTGGCAGCTTGATCCAGATTTTGTTCAAGCTGCATTTGTTTTAACAGGTTTATTGTACGCTCTAAACTTTTTTGTATTCTCTCTTGCGAAAGTTGCATTTGATTTATGGCTTGTCTCAGCTTGTTCTCATCCAACTGCTCAAATGCCTCCCGTAATTTCTCCAACGCTCGTTGAAGTTCTGGCGTCATTATTTCTTGGAAAAGCTCCTGCAACTCCTGGTACATCTGAAGAGTTTCTATACTCAACATCTGATTGCTTTCCATTCTGTCGATCATTTCTTGAAGATTTTCCTGAATGTCTTCAACTTCCGACTGTAACTTAGCTTGTTTTGTGGCTATCTCTTCAAGGTCCTGTTTTTTAAGCCAATCAATCTGCTTCTGCTGCAGTAGCTCGCGTACGATTTCATCAAGCTTCTCTTTCAGCTCCTTGCTATCGGCCAAAATATCTTCCATTTTTTCTAAATCTTCCTCCTGTGTGCTGGCTACTTCTTGATATATTTCGTAGACGGATGGAAACCTGGCGGTGAAAATTCTGGATATGCTTCGTTTGGGTCCGCTAACCCGGTCATTATCCCAAACTTCTGCGTAGTAATAGACAATATCTTCAGGAAGTAAATTTATATCCGATAGATCCCATAGATAATCTACATTAAGTCTTGTGTCTTGTTGATTGTCGGTACTTAAATCAAGATATTGAAATGAGGTATCATTCGAGACGGGCATTGGGATACCGGACTCAACCCGGTAAGAAAGTCTCAATTTGCTGAATCCAAAATCGTCTTCTGCTTCAATAGAAATTGGAAGTTTAAGCTCTTCACTTAAATCCACGTCCCTTCCAGGTATTAGAATTTCTACAACCGGGAACTGGTCAGTTATCGGACGAATACTATATTCAATCGGACTTAAATTGCTATAGCCAAAGTTGTCCAATATTTCCAATTTATATGTGTCCTCATTACGAACGACAAACGCTGAACGAACTTCATTCCCATTTATTTTCAAAGGACTTGGCTGTTTGCGATTCATAACTAATTGCCCGGATTGAACAGCTTTATTAATCGACGCATGAATTTTAACTTGTGTGCCGGCCAAGGCAATAACGTCACCGACATTATCTTCCAGGTACCTGGCTGGCATTTTAGTATAGGATGGAAAAATCAATTGTAGTTTTAAGTTTTTTACAAACGGTCTTTTTTGAACATTAATTTTATAAACGGGGGAAATTTCTTCGCCAGCTTTTACGGAATAATAAGTTGTGTTTCGAATGCCTTTGATTTCAAACCGATACATGCCGGATGAATCTGGGAAAACCTTTTTGTTTTCCGTGGTCGTCCTGTTTTCTTGTCGCAAAGATATATTAACCGCTTCTGTATATGTGCCCTGGATTTTCACGGAGATTTTAACATCGTCACCTTCAACTTTTGTTGTGTCACCAGGCCATACGGTTAAAACTTCTACAGGACGGGCTCGAAAGCGAGTTGTGGGATGAAGTATATGATTTAATCCATTTGAAAAGGAATCCGGAAAGATGATTAAAGCCGCACCGGATAACAACAACGGGGCAGTAAAAACATGCAAAGCTTTTTTTATATTCCGGAAAGAATATAAATGAGAAAAGTCAATCCGTGTTAATCGCTTTAACGTTTTCTTCAGAGCTGATGCAATAAGGTCTACGGAATAATGAGCGCGATTATCATTCACATCTCGGTAAATCTGTAGGCTGTTTAAAAGCTCGTCATGCAACCTTTCATGGTGAGCTCCCAATTCCTTCGCTAATTCATCATAACTATATGCTTTGGTTTTGGAGATATAGTTGACAAGCGGCCAAACAAATCGGGTTAAAAAAATGAGTCCTCCAACGAATGCTAGCCCGGAAACGATTCCGAGTCGAACTGTTTCATTTAGATGAAAAACAATTTCCAGGAAAGAGGCAATGGCTAAAGTTAAAACCAGAAAGCCAACAAGATAGAATATCCCCTGCAGTGTTTGAATGAAGACCTTTTTTCGTCGTTGTTTCGAGACAAATTGGAGAATTGACTCATAACTTTTATCGTGATCCGTCATGATCAACCCTTTCTTTAAATTTAACTGTTAATGCATTAAAACCCACAAGATGATATTGGTTCCCATTTTCAGAGCAGCCTCACGAATTTGCGGAGGATCCTTATGGACGGCTGGATCTACCCAACCATCCGAAATGTTGGTGTTTACAGTGTAATACACAACCATTTGTCCATCATAAAAAAGTCCATATCCCTTGGGAGGTCCGCCATCATGCTCATGAATTTTGGGTGGACCATTAGTAAAATTAAAATGAGCACTGTAAATTTCATGGTTAAACGGCAACTCAACAAATTCATAACCCTTGAAAACTTTTTTCATCTCTCTACGAAAGAATTTATCCATGCCATAATCATCATCTGCATATAAAAATCCACCATGAGTAAGGTATTCCCGCAGCCTTCTTACTTCAACCTCAGTTAATCGAATTCTTCCATGGCCTGTTATAAAAAGTATGGGGAAAGAAAAGAGTTTCTCGTCTGACAATGAAATTTTTACCTCATCCTTCCGGACAAAAATTCCTGTCTCTTTTTCTATGAATGACAATAAATTCGGGACAGCCGACGGATCATTATACCAATCACCGCCGCCACTGTATTTGACTCTGGCGATGGTTAATCTACCCTCGTTGATGTTTTGTGCAAAGCTTAATTCTGTATGAACAATTAAAATTAGACTTAACATAAAAACAGTTCTAAAATATTGTAAATTAATAGGATTATACATTATTATTTTATAAATGTTTGGACTAAATGACTTTGTACCCAACCATTACAATCATTACAATTGCAGCTATGAATTTCAGAAATCTTCCTGTTAGCGCACCTAGGAATGCTCCCCAACCAGCCTTCTTCGCTTTATTAGCATCCTTAAAACGGAAGTACTCAAAAAGGAATGCACCCAGGTAAACTCCAACAAAAGCACCAAAAATAGTGCCAAGTATTGGGGAAATCGCTGTTCCCCAAAGTGCGCCAAAAATTCCACCGATTATAGAACCCCAAATTCCCCATGCTGAAGAACCATATTTTTTAGCAGTTGCCGCACCCAGAAAAAATTCTAATAATTCTACTACAATGGATATGCCAAGGAGTAATCCAAGAAATTTACCTGTGATTTCACTAAACTGGGTGACCAGCCCCAATATCAACGCGCCTACAACGATTATGAACGTTCCGGCAAATCCAAATGGGATCACAACCAAACCGATCAACATTCCTAACACAAAAAATACCCAACCAATGATTTCCATTTATCGCTTTTTGATTTTAGATTTAAATTTGATTTTATACTTTTATTAAATTGCCTCTTTTTCCTAAAACACGCAACAGATATTCATTTTTTAAAAAAACAAAAAAGGCTCCCCACGTGTTAGAGGAGCCTTGTGAAAGCGATAAACCCTTAAAGTTATCAAATAAGAATCCTTTCTTAATTTACCCGCTCTTTAAGTTCAATATAAATTTTAGTTTTTAGATCCTCCACCCATTCTTGCATTTTTTTACTGCTTTTCTGGTTAAGTGCAAATTGCTCCAGTTGCTGCCAATCATCTTCTAAATTTAATTTGCCTCCCTCACGTTTTTCATCTAAACGAATAATAAAATATCCAAATTCAGTCAAAAAGGGTTGGCTTACTTCTCCTATTTCAAGGCCTTCGAGTGCCTTTTTAAATTCAGGTATTTGTAAGCCTTCGACCTCAAACCATCCAAGGTCGCCGCCATTATCATTAGAAGTTGCATCATGAGAATATTTCTCGGCCATTTTAATGAAATCGTCTTCTGTTTGAATGCTATCCTTGATTGCAGCTAGAAAAGCTCTCGTCTTCTCAGCGTCGCTACTGCCTGCCTTTAATTGAATGAGTATATGACGAACATTTATCCTTTCTCCTCTTTTCTCAATTAGCTTAATGATATGAAGTCCGAATTTTGTTTCAATTATCTCTGAAATATCTCCCGGTTTTAACTTAAAGGCCGTTTCTTCAAATTCATGAACAAAATCACCTCGTTGAATCAAACCCAATTCTCCACCAGCAGAAACCGAACCCGGGTCTTCAGAATTCTCCTTAGCCAATGTAGCAAAGTCTTCCCCGTTTACTATTCTATCACGTATCTCTGAGATTTTCTTAAAGGCCTCTTCTTTGCCCTTGCCACCGGCGCGAACTTCTCGCAACAGAACTCGAATATGTACCATTTCATTTGTTTCCGGCAAGCTGTCTTGCATGGTCCTAAAAAACCTCTCAACCTCCTGTCTGGTTATTGTGATTGTTTGAACAAACATTTGCTGCGTCCTTTCAACCATGAGGCGATTCCTAACATCTTCCTGGAATTGCCTCTTGATTTTTCCAATGGGCATATCAAAATATTCTTCTACCTTTGATATGGAACCCAGTTGTTGTGTCCATTGTTGAATCTGGTTATTTAGGATTTCCTCCACCTGCTGTTCTTCGACAATAACCGTGTCTTCTTTCGCTTTGGATAATAATACTTTCTGTGTTATCAAATTTTCCAAAGTGGCTCTTCTAAGTTCGTCAATTTTTTCAGGTTCTTTTTGAAGGTCAATTTTTAATTGTAAGGCCAATTGAATGGTAAATTGGGTAAGTTCCGAATGTAAAATAATTTCTTCGTCAACAATCGCTGCAATGCCATCTAAAAGTTTGTCCTGGGCAATTGAATGGTTTGCGAAAAACAAAAACAAATAAAAAAATAAAGTTATTCGTTTCATAAAGATCCTTCAAGCTTTTTTACGGTTGTATCAGGCACTACTTCTTTTTCTAGTGTTGCCAGATTTAATTCAATTTTCTTATTACTCTTAAGCGAAACCATTAGTTCCTTAAATCTTTCACGATACCTTCTTTCCCGCAAACGCTGAATAATCTGATTTTTAACAAGTTCAATATCACGGAAACTACCCCTTTCGTGTTTCTCAACCAATTGATATAAAATATGCCCGCCCTCTCCTGCAACCGGTCCAATATAACTCCCTGTTTGTTGGCGAGCAATGCTTCTTTGTAAAGATAAAATTACATTTTCAATTGGAATATAACCGCTGTCCCATTGATTGTTGAAAATGTTTTCCGGATAGTTTTTCTGGACAACATTTTCAATCGCTTCTCCTTTGGTTAATGCCGCTTTAACAGTCTGTGCCGTCTGCCTGTCTTTGCAAATCAAATAGTAATATCTAAATTCTACATAATCTCTTTGAAAACTCGCTTGATTTTCTTGATAGTATTCAGCTATGTCTTCTTCGGAAATCGGCGGTAAATTCGACATCTTGTCTTCGATATAGTAACTGATAACCAAGTCTCGCTTCAATTTTTGCAATCCCTCTTGAATAAAGGGAAGTTTGTCAAATCCTTTAGATATAGCTGACTGGTAAATCAATTCATTGTCAATCCAGCGATAAACATAAGATTGCAAATAATCTGTGCTTATCAATTCCGAACCATTATTTCCCAGTTGATTCTGTATCTCAATGAGTGTCAAAGGTGTGTTTCCAACTTGAGCTACCATCGGGCTGGTATCGACAGGTTTATTGCATTTCAAGAACAACAAAATTGTTGAAATTAATAAAATTGATTTGAGCTTATTAATAATACTTTTATTCATTTTCTTCTTTGTACTTAAGTATGCTGCTTTAGCGCACGTTCTAGTACTTTTTCATAAACCCGCACACGAACCATACCTTTTATCTTTTTTTCCCATTCTTCCTGGTTGATTTTTCGCAGATTTCTTACCAGGTCGGAACGAACCTTTGTTTTTATTTTTGAAAATGATTGCATCTGTTCTTTTTCATGACTTAAAACCCTAAAAATTGAATATCCATTATCCAACTTTAACGGACCGGCAATTTTCCCGGGTTTTAATTCTATAGCAGTTTTACCCAATTCTCCAAAACTATTTTCAGTAAGATAGCCAAGATTGCCTTTTTTATTTTTAGACCTGGCCCGGGTATTATATTTTTCTGCCAATACGTCAAAATCATTTCCGGCCGTTGCCAATTGATAAATCAATTGGGCTTCGGTAGAATCCTTAACAAATATTTCTTGAACTTCCGCTTTTGCGGGAATTTTATATTTTTCCGGCTGATTATTGTAATATTCTTCCGCCATTTCATCCGTAATCTTTTTAATTTTATTAATATAACTATTCTGTAAATATCTGGTTATAATTTGAGAAACCTGGCTATCTAATTGTCTTCGGTAATTTGGTATTTCCAGGTAGCCATGACGGATACCAATCTCCGAAGTTAAATCAAATCTTATTTTGTCCTGTAAAAATTTTGTTGCAATTTCGACGGTGCGGATCTCTTGGGGCCTTAGTGCGCGTTGTTGATTGAACATTAATTCAAAAAATCCGATCATTGTTTTTGTTTCCTTGTCATATTGAGCAAGTGGCAAGAAACGCAATTCATATGACACCCATGAATAATCCGGATTTTTCACTCCATAATTTTCTAGCAATAAAGAATCATTGGGTGACGTTGAAATAAAAGTGAGCATTTTTTGAATATTCTCTTCAAAAATAACAACGTTATATTTTTTGTCCAATTCTTGATTGAACTTTTCGAATTCTGCCGTTACGCTTTTTCTTTTTCGATTAAACAGATTTCGCACGATAACAGTTCTTTCAATCTCATATGGCCTTTGTAAAACAGGTCGCTTTTCGGTAACCTGAATAATATGAACGCCTTTGGAGGTAATAATTGGTTGGGGATAGATTTGATATTTCCCGGATTTTAGCACCGCGGTCATAAATTTATTGTCCATGCTTCCCCATTTTAAGAAACCAAGATCTCCCCCTTTTTTCGAACTAAATTCATCCTTTGAATAGTTCCCGGCAAGTTCAGTGAAATCACCACCAGATCGAAGCTCCCGGATAATTCCAGCTGCTTTTTCGACAACTTTTGTGAGAGAGTCCGCGTCATCCTTTGAGGGTAGATCCAAAAGAATATGTCGCACTCTTATTTCTTTATCAGAACGATCATAAAATTCCCGAATCTCTTTTTCTTTTATGATTTTGAACATAACAAGCTGCTCCAATGCCGCTATGTATGCCGCCTGCAGTCTCGCTTGCTCGATCTGATCCTTCACTTCCGGAATTTTATCTATATTCATTTGTTTGGCAAACATTAGTTTCATTTCTTTGTCGATCATTTTATCAAGAAATTTTTGCTTGTCATCCCCTGAAGCATTTTGAAGAGATCGAATTGAATTTGACTCTAGATATTCTCTTTCAAATTGTTCAAGGCTTATCAAACTATTCCCAGCCCTGGCTACGATTTGTGTTTTTTTAGAATTGCATCCGGAAAACATTCCGATGAACACACTTAAAATGACCAACAAAATCCAGTTCTTTTTCATACACCTACCCTTTATAAAATTTATACAGTATTTTGTTCTAACCTCTTAAAAAATTCTTTTGTATCGTTTAGTGACGTTTCGTCAGTGCTTCTTAATTGAAATTTAAAACCAAATTTCTTCCCATGCAAAAATTGTAGCTTTTCCGGTGAAGATGCTTGAATTAATGAAAGAATTTGCTGTAATGATTTTTGCTTTGCTTTTGTGTAATAACTATCTGAAAAATAAGCAGTTAGGGTGCGATTTCTAATTTTAAACTTATCGATTCCCAACGATGCGCAAAGTTGTCTAAGCCTAGTTATCTCAAGAAGAGTACGAACTGGTTTAGGCAATTGACCAAAACGATCCCTTAGTTCTTCGTCCAATTCAAACAAATCATCTTTTGATTTGGATATGTTTAATCGTTGATAGATGTTTATTCTTTCAAAATCAATTGAGACATAATCGTCAGGAATATAAGCATCAAAATCAACGTCGATAACAACATCTTTTAAATGTCCGTTTTCTGCAACTTCTATTTTTTCATTCTTTAGATTCGAAATTGATTCTTCGAGTAATTTACAATACAGATCAAATCCGATCACATTGATAAACCCGCTTTGATCCGAACCCAATAGATTACCCGCGCCTCGGATTTCCAAATCTTTCATAGCAATTTGCAAACCCGCTCCCAGCTCAAAATGTTCTTCAATCGTTTGGAGCCGTTTGAGTGCGCTTGGTGTAAGGTACTTAATTGGAGGAACTAAGAAGTAGGCAAATGCTTGCCGGTTTGACCTTCCTACTCTTCCTTTGATTTGATATAGTTGGGCCAAACCAAGTTTGTCGGCTCGATTTACAATCAAAGTATTCACATTCGGTAAATCCAGTCCCGATTCAATTATCATTGTACAAATGAGGCAATCATATTTTTTTTCAACAAAATCAGTCATCACTTTCTCAAGTTCATGAGGTGACATCTGCCCATGAGCGACCGCGATTCGAATATCCGGAATTAATTTTAATATCAGGTTTTCCATTGAATATATTGACCGCACAGCATTGTGAACCAGAAAGACTTGTCCGCCACGATAAATTTCCTCCAAAATAGCGCTCTTAATAATTTTTTTGTCAAACGGTAAAACCTGGGAAATCACAGGCAATCTTTCATCGGGTGGCGTATTAATGACAGACATGTCGCGGCTGCCCGCCATAGAAAAATACAAAGTTCGCGGGATTGGGGTTGCGGACAATGATAAAACATCCACAAGCTTATGAATTGATTTTAATTTTTCCTTTTGCTTGACACCAAATCGATGTTCTTCATCGATGATAAATAATCCTAGATTTTTAAATTCAACGTCTTTTGAGAGAAGACGGTGGGTTCCGATAACAATATCTAATTTGCCGGATTTTAATTTTTCTATTTCTTTTTTCTGTTCTTTGGTCGTTTTAAACCTGGATAGCAAACCAACTTCTACAGGATATCGAGAAAGCCGCTCACAAAAAGTACTATAATGTTGTTGAGCAAGAACAGTTGTCGGAACCAGAATGGCAACTTGTTTTCCATCCAAAACCGCCTTAAACGCGGCTCGTAAAGCAACTTCGGTTTTACCGAACCCAACATCACCACAGATCAATCGATCCATTGGAGCTCTGGATTCCATGTCTTTTTTAACTTCTTCAATGGTGCTCAGTTGATCTGGTGTCTCTTCGTATAAAAAGGATGCTTCCAATTCCTTTTGCCATAAAGAATCAGTAGAAAAGGCAAACCCCTCTTTGGTTTTTCGGGTTGCATACAATTGAAGCAAATCCTTGGCCATTTTTTCAACCGATTTCCGTGTCCTCTCTTTTATCTTTTCCCAATCCTTGCCGCCTAACTGGCTCAATTTAGGCACCATTCCTTCCGCCCCGGAATATTTACTAATCCGCCATAATTGATCTATGTGAACAAAAAGTAAGTCGCCATCTCTATAACGAATTTTTAAACATTCCCTTTCCGCATTAGCCACTGTTATTTTTTCCAGTCCGGTATATCTGCCGATCCCATGATCAACATGAACTACTAAATCAGACGGAGATAATGTATTCAACTTCGAGATCGGCGTCCCGCCCCGGTATTTACCCCAGTTCCGCTTGCGTGGTATACGACCAAATAAATCTTTTTCCGTTATAACAAATATGCCTTCGTTTGCATATTGGAATCCGCTATGAAGAACCGCCTGACCAATATGAATGTTTTGTTCAAATTCTTGAAGAAGATCGTGCATGCGTTCTACTTCAAATTTTTCTTCTAGCAAAACAAAAACGTGTGCCGGCTTCCCTCCATAGAATTGGTTAATATCTTTTCGCAACTCCCGAATATTACCGCGATAATCATTCATGCCGAGCATTCGAAAATGGATATCAACTCCGTCTTGTGAACCAAGGTGAGGATGAAGAATTGTCTTGAATTTTTCAAACTTCTCTTGAATTTTTTCCCATTGTTTGTCTACTTCTTCTTCCTGCCATTCTTGAATACTCTCATCCCTGTCCATCGGCTTTTTCAACCCTATGAACACCCGTTCGAATAATTCCGGTTGATCTAAAAGTAAAATGGTTTTTTCCGGCAACAAATCCAAAAGATCATTTTGTGCTTCAGCATATTGTCCATTGTTCTTGCCCGGCGGCGGTAAAATTGAAAACCGTTGGATTTTCTCTTTTGATCTTTGCGTAGTGACATCGAAAATTCGGATGGTGTCTACAACATCGCCAAAGAATTCAATACGAACCGGACAAACAGATTCAAAAGCAAACACATCAATCAATCCCCCCCTTACACTAAATTCACCAACACTGCTAACCAGATCGGTTCGTTCATATCCGAATTCGACCAATTCCTCTACTAGAAATTCAAGTTCATATTCCTGACTTGTTTCCAAAACAATCCTTTGACTTTGCAAACTGCCAGATCCTGGAATTTTCTCAGAAATCGCAGAAATCGTTGTTACAATTTTATTTGGGGTCCCGTCCAAAAGTTGGTTAATCGTGTTTAACTGAAGACCAATTTGTTCATGGGGAATACTTATTCTTTGCTTGCTTTCTTTTCTCGATGGAAAATAAAGGATGTCCTCACCAGCGGAAATTGAAGTTAGATCGCCCCAGATTTCTTCGGCTCGTTCGTGATCCGAAGTAATTATAACTATATGATTATGATCTTCTGTAACCAAATAATCTGTGAAAAAAGAAACGGATGCTCCCTTTAAACCACCAATTATTGTTTTGTGATTTCTACCAATCGCTTTAATGGCTTGATTAAACTGGGCTGAATTATATAAAGTTTTTTTAATTCTCTGGAGCAAAACAGATCAGCCTTTTTTATTTCGGACCAAATTGATTGCTTTTTTTACAAAGCCGTCTGATAAGGTTAGCAGCTTTTTCGCCTCGGCTTCTCCTGTTTCGGTTAACAGCATTACAATTGCTGTTTTAACGTGCCCACCTGCTTCACGAAGAATTTTTTCCGCCTCTTGGTAGCTAACCCCTGTTACAATCATGATGGTTCTTTTTGATCGTTCCTCAAGCTTTTTGCTGTTCATTTGCAGATCAATCATCATGTTTTCATACACTTTACCGATTTGTATCATCGCTGTCGTTGTAATCATATTTAATACTAGCTTTTGGGCCGTTCCGGCTTTCATCCGTGTAGAACCCATTATCACTTCGGGCCCAACAACCGGGCAAACAGCGACATCAACTGTAAGCTTAACCTCTTCCCTTTTATTACAAGTTACAAAAATGGTCTTTGCGCCTATGCTTTTAGCATATTCAATTCCGGCGATGACGTATGGGGTTCGTTTGCTTGCTGTAATTCCACAAACAACATCCTTTTCGCTAACCCTTTTTTCTTTGAGATCTACTTTTGCATCATCCCTTCGATCTTCCGATCCTTCTTGTGATTTTACCAATGCATCATAGCCACCGGCAATAATTCCTTGCACCATTTCCGGCGGGGTGCCATAGGTTGGGGGACATTCGGAAGCATCTAAAACACCAAGCCGACCACTTGTTCCCGCACCGATGTAAATTAGCCTGCCGCCATTTTTAAAAGCATCAACAACAAGTTCAACCGCTTTTTTTATGTATGGAATTTCATTCTCAATAACGGCAGGTATATTCTTGTCCTCAGAATTGATAATTCTTAAGATGTTTTCAATAGATTCTTCATCGATTTTCATCGAAACTGGATTTCTGGCTTCCGTGATTAATCCCACCAATTCGTTGTAGACTTCGTTTCCCACGCTTTAAACCTAGTTTTCCTTTTGAATAATGATTATCCTGCGCTCTTGCTTTTCGGGTTTATTTATTAAATTAATGGGCGTTTGGTATTTAACAATTTTTGTTGAAAAAGGATTCTTTATTAAATGGTCTCTTTTCAAATCTGTCATTTCCTGTTCTAGTTGATCGCCTTTAAAAGTCACGAGCTTACCTTTTTTTTGAAGCAGCTTATTGGCCCATTGGAAAAGTTTGGTTAATGAAGTGACGGCTCTTGCTAATACCAAAGGATAGCGTTCCTTATGAAAAACTTGACTGTTAAGTTCTTCTATGCGATCTGGAAAAACCGTAATATTTAGTCCTAATCTATGGGATATCTCTTCTAAAAAGATTGCCTTTTTTTTCTTAGATTCAACCAAAACAAGCTCAACATTCGGAAACAAAATCGCTATTGGAATTCCAGGAAACCCTGCCCCGCTACCAATATCCATAACCGGGGAATTTATCATTTTTTCGAGATTGATTGTCCAAGCTACAGACTCCAAGATATGCCGTTCAACCAATCTGTTTGAATCGTGCTGTGAAAAAAGATTGATTTTTTTATTCCACAAATACAAGAGTTCTAAATAGCTTTTAAATTGATCTCTTTGTTTGGATGAGAAATTAATATTTAAAAGCCCCATACCTTTGTCAAGCGCCTCTAGTTGGCTCTTTACAAGCAGAGGCTCCTTCATTTGTTCCACGTGAAACATATTTAAAAGAACAAACCCGCTACGAAACAACTGTTTCTTCTGTTGTTTTTTTAGATCTCATTGTACCTTTTGCAAGGTAAATCATCAACACTGAAATATCGGACGGCGTGACGCCTGAAATTCGAGAAGCTTGTCCCAAAGATATTGGGCGATATTGTGAAAGCTTTTCAACAGATTCTGCCGAAAGTGCATTAACCTCTCCATAAAGTATTGAATCCGGAATAAAGTACTTTTCAAGATTCCTAAATTTGTTCACCATCGTTTCTTGACGGCGAATATAGCCTTCATATTTAATATCAATTCCAACTTGCTCCTCGACCTCTTCTTTTAATCGCTTATCAGGAATTTCCATTTTGAAAAAATGCTTTAATGCGTTTAATGGTATTTCCGGTCTCTTTAATAACTGATTTAACGATTCTGATTGAGAAATTGGTGAAGAATTATATTTTTTGAAAATCTCTTCCATTTCATTGGGGCTGACTTTTATTCCAGTGGATTGACTTATCATTTCTTTGATCAGTTTTTGTTTTAACAGCATTCTTTCCAAAACATGGCTTGGAAGAAGATTATACTTTTGAGCATATTTTAGCAGCCGTATATCTGCATTGTCTTGCCGTAATAGTAGTCGGTATTCGGCTCTTGACGTAAACATTCGATAGGGCTCCTCGGGACATTGAGTAACAAGATCATCGATTAAAACACCGATGTACGCATCGGAACGCTCCAGAACAAGAGGCTCTTCGCTTCGAATTTTTAACACCGCATTAATTCCCGCCATGATTCCCTGGGCACCTGCCTCTTCATACCCGGATGTGCCATTAACCTGCCCGGCAAAATACAATCCTTCAATTCTCTTTGTTTCCAGGGTTGGTTTGATTTGATCTGTTGGGAAAAAATCATATTCCACAGCATATCCCAGGCGAGTTACTTCAACATTTTCCAAACCTGGGACAGTGCGAAGTGCTCGAACCTGGACGTCTTCCGGAAGGCTAGTCGAAAATCCATTCACATACATTTCTGTGGTTCCTCTTCCCTCCGGTTCAAGAAAAAGTTGATGTGTTTTCTTGTCACTAAACCTCACAATTTTATCCTCAATTGAGGGACAATAACGAGGTCCTACACCATTGATTAGTCCTGTAAAAATAGGAGATTCATCGAGTCCTGTGCGTAAAGTGTCGTGAGTTTCCTCCGTTGTGTATGTCAAATAACAAGGTACTTGTTCGAGCTCAAGACTCTCTGTTTGATAGGAAAATGGCGGAGGAGGATCATCTCCCGGTTGAACTTCCATTTTGTCGAAATTCACAGTCTTGCCATCTATCCTTGGAGGTGTTCCGGTCTTATGCCGACCTAATCGAAATCCTAAAGATTCGTGGTCAGACGAAACACCTTTTGCGGCTTCTTCTCCGGCTCTTCCGCCTTCAATCGGAGAAAGGCCTGTATACATCCTGGCATTTAAAAATGTCCCGGCAGTTAGTATTACCGCCCTGGCTAAAATCACAGTCCCGGATTTTAATCTAATTCCAGCAACTTTCTGATCTTTTACATAAATGCCATCAACCATCATTTGTTTAAGATGCAAATTCTGTTGGTGCTCGATAGTGAGACGCATTTGCCATGCGTATTCTTTTCGATCACACTGTGCTCTCGGCGCCCGAACAGCGGGTCCTTTGGATTTGTTCAGCATACGAAACTGAATACCCGTTTTATCCGTGTTGCGTGCCATCTCACCACCCAGGGCATCTATCTCACGAATCAGATGTCCTTTTGCCAATCCTCCCATCGCAGGGTTACAGGACATCTGTCCAACAGTAAAAATGTTCATTGTTGCCAGTAATGTTTTGGCCCCCATTCTGGCGGCAATTAAAGCGGCTTCACAACCTGCATGTCCCGCCCCAATAACAATTACATCATATGGATCATAAACAGATTTTATCATTCATTTTCTCCAAGAACCGTAGTTCTTTTGTTTCACGTGAAACATTATTTGCCTATACAAAAATTGTCAAATATAAAATGTAGAATGTCCTCCGGTGTTTTTTTTCCAATAATCTCTCCTATGGAATCTAAAGATTCTCGTACATCCACCGCAATAAATTCATTCCCGATTCCATTTTCAACGTTTACTTTTGCCCTTTCCAAATTTTGCACCGTTCCTTGCAATGCATTACGATGTCGTAAATTGGTAATCAATTCATCCTGTCTTTCCTCTTGTTTTCCATTTGAGGGAATTAAATAATTAGCAAGGGCTTCGTGCAAATTCAACAATCCTTTATTGCTGACAGCGGATATAATAATGGTCTTCCATTCCGGAAATACATTTTCATGGGAATCGTCCGTCACAATATCGCTTTTATTCCATAAAACAATAACTCCAGGTGTAAACTCTTTGGTTTTTTCAGTAACTATTTTCTGTATTTTATTTAGAATGACTTGATCCTCTTCTTTAAAACCTGTCGTTAAATCCAATATAAACAATATCAAATCCGCATCTCTCAAGTGAGACTCCGTAATCTCTATTCCCTTTTTCTCTATCTTCTCATCGGAATTCTGTATTCCGGCCGTATCGATTAAGCGAAAAAGAGCGCCCCCAATATCCAGTTGTGCTTCTAGTGCATCGCGAGTTGTCCCGGGAGTAGGATCAACGATTGCTCGTTCAAAACCAAGTAAGGCATTAAACAAACTGGATTTACCAACATTCGGTTTACCAACAATGATCGTTCTAATTCCTTCATGAATCATTCTTCCTCGTTGGTACGTTCCCAAAAGAGCGTTTAGTTTTTCTATTAATTTGTCAACCTGGTTAACTACTTGTTGCTTGGGAAGGATTACAATATCTTCTTCCGAAAAATCCAACTCCAACTCTAGATTAGCCAATAACTCAAGTATGTTGTTTTGTATTCCTTTAACCTGATCCGAGAAACCACCTTGTAATTGACGCATCGCATAGCGAACGCTCTGCCGGGTTTTTGCGTGTATCAAGTCTGCTACGGATTCCGCCTGTGCAAGGTCCATTCTGCCGTTGACAAAGGCTCGCTTGGTAAATTCTCCCGGTTCTGCTAAGCATGCCCCTTCATGAAGGATAGTTTCCAAAATTAATCCCGCCAGGTATTGACCTCCATGACATCCTATTTCTATTAAATTTTCACCGGTGTAACTATTGGGTTCTCTGAATAATGTTACAACCACTTGATCGATTCTTTCTCCCCCTGGTTTATCGAGGAAATAACCCACCCGCGCAATGTGAGATTCATCGCCACCAAACCACCCCTTATGCAAAAATAATTTCTGTATAAGTTCTAATGTTTGCGGACCGCTTACTCGAACGACAGCAATTCCACCTTCACCGGAAGGAGTTGAAATTGCAGCAATTGTATCAGTAAAGAAACTCATTCTTTAAATTAAAGGGCTATTGAAAAATTCAGAAAGAAATAAACACAATCCTGTTTGGAGGAATCATAACGTATTGTTCTTCCTCAAGTTAAACTACCTTTCGATTCCCTTCCCAGGTAGTAAAAGTGGGCATTTTCGACAACCCCATTTCAAAAAACAAAACTAATAATTCTATGCTATTTTCTCTTTTTCTTGTTACGAACCGGTTTTTTCTCAACCGGTTTAAGTTGAATTGTGTCTGTTTTTACAAATTTCTGTTGCAGAATCGTAAGAAAGTTAAACAGAGTATAGTATAAATTCAGCCCAGAAGGAAATGTATTAAAAAGCAGCAAAAAGAAAACCGGCATAAAATATATCATCATTTTTTGTCGAGGGTCTGAAATAGTACTTTTTTGCTGTAAAAACATCGACAGCGCCATCACAATCGGGAGTACTGTTACATGGTTCCCGTAGATTGGCAGAGAAAATGGCAGTGTAAAAATAGTATCCGGTTTCGATAAATCTGAAATCCACCAAATGAATTCCGCTCCCCGTAGTTCAATCGTCGATCGAAATACAATAAATAAACCAATCAAAAGTGGCATTTGGAGTAACATTGGCAGACAGCCTCCCAGGGGATTGACCCCGTGGTCTTTGTATAACTTCATCATTTCTTTATTTAAACGCTGGGAATCTCCCTTATACTTCTCTCTCAATTCAGTCATTAGTGGCTGAACCAGTTGCATCTTTTTCATCGAAGTATAACTTTTGTGTGTTAGCGGGTATAAGATTATTTTTATCAAAATTGAAAAAATGATGATAACAACGCCATAGTTTGAAATAAACTTATGTAAGAACTTTAGACATATTAAAATTAAAATACTGAAAGGTCTGAATAAACTTTCGTAAATTCCGGAATTCATAATTAACTCTTCAAGCTCAAAATTTACCGCTTTAAGTCTATTATATTCAATGGGCCCCAAATATAAACTGAATCTATTTAACTGGTTGGTCCCTGCGGCAAAAGGCATATTGATGGCAAATTTGTAATGTGTGAAGTTTACCTCTGGCTCTATTTGGATTTCACTCCCAGAATAAATGATACCTCTTCCCTTGACATCAATTGGGGCTATTGCTATACAAAAATATTTTGTTCTTAATGAAGCCCAATGAACTGTTCCGGTTACTTCTTTTGATTCGATTCCTCTTTCGCTTTCATCTGTCTCAAAATCTTGTAAGTCATCTCCAAGGTAAGCATAAACTTTGTTATAGGATAAATCATCAAGCAGGGGATATTCCGTAGGTAGCAAACCAGAATCCCATCGCAAAAGGTAGCTTCTATCAATCGCCAAGTTAGCAAATCCTTCTAAGTTTAACTCCAGATCGAAATCATATCGATTTCCATAAAAAGTAAATTTCTTTTCAATTGACTTTCCCTCGGAAAAATCCAGTCGATAACTGATACTAAATACATCATTCTCGTTTTCTAAAAAAATAGTCCGTCCCGCACTGGGAGTATGTATAATCGATGAATATATATAGTTGTCGAATTGTATTGACTCTAGACTTAGAATCATCCCAACACCCGGAACTCCAATTTCGGTATTGGGAACAAGATTTACGTTATTGCTATCGGCATCGAGGTAAGTGTTTAATTTCCACTGAATAATTCCACCCCCTTTATTTGATATTTTAACATCAAATAAATTGGAAACAATATTTATCACTTCCACCTTCTCTTCGGTTCCCAATGTTGAAAACTCATCCACAACTTCTCTGTCTAAAGTTTTAACTTCAGCTGGAATTGTTATGCTTTGACTTTCTCTTAATGATTCATCTTCTTCTTCTGTGGGATCGGGTCTTTCAATAATCTCTTCATCAAAGAAGGACTCTGCAGGAACATTCTGGGGTACCGGCATAACTATTCGTTTATAAATTTCTGTCTGCGTAAAGATAATAATCAGTCCAACCAGAACAATCGCAATAATCGTTTTCTTATCCATAATTTTATATTATAACTTTCTTAATTTATTCAACAGGATCATACCCGCCTTTAACCAATGGGTTGCAGCGTAATATTCTCCAAACAGTTAATCGTATTGCGCGGGAAAAAGTTTTTTTTTGAAAGGCTTGAATGCTATATTCTGAACAAGATGGATAAAATCTACATGTCGGTGGAAATAATGGAGAAATAGCTGCTTGGTATAAACGAATGAAAAAAACAATAATCTTTTTACTCATTTACTTTTATTTTTTGAACAATTTGCAAAATATCATCTTTCATATCGCTATAAGCTGGTATAGTTTCAAAATATTTACAATAGATCAGCCATACCCCAGATGAAAAATATTCCTTATTTGTTCGATAAATCTCCTTCATTATTCGCTTTGCTCTATTTCTATCTATTGCCTTCTTATACTTCTTGGAAACAGTAAACCCGATTTTTCTGGTTTTTCCTTTAAGATAAAAAACCGTTATAAAAGTACCCGCTTTTTTAAATCCTGACTCAAACGCTCTTTGTATCTCTTTCTTTCCACGTATTATTTCGTATTTTTTTAGAGTGTTTCTAATTACCAATTTCTTTTTTTTATTTATTTAGGACCAAATTCATCACTAACGGATAATTTTTTTCTTCCTTTTGCGCGTCTTCGCTTTAATATGTCCCGGCCGGATCGAGAGCTCATTCTTTCTCTAAAACCATGAACATTTTTCCTTTTTCTATTACTTGGTTGATAAGTTCTCTTCATCAATACTCCTTATGCCCTGTTTTTACTAAAAATAGCTTCAAAAAATAGATAAGAATATAAAATACAGCTCACACAAAAATCAAGTTTTTTTTGAAATTAAAAGGATTTTACAATCTTTAAAATTTTTTATATACTCAATTGACTTTTACTTAAACAATCCTTATTTTCGGTTAAATTTATAGAATGTTTTTTATGTGGATAATATGTGGATAACCAATTTTATTATTCTTTATAAATCAATTATTAAAATAATTGGTTGTTTTATATACTTATATTAATGAACAAGATAACCTAATTTCAATCGTCAAAAAAAGGAACTTTTTTAATGCCGGAAGTTTATGAAAGTATAGAAGAAACATGGAATAAATGCCTTGTTAAAATTGAAAAGAAGATACCTCCGCAAACATTTTCTACATGGTTCAAGCCCATTGTTCCATTAAGGATTCATGATTCAAAGCTAGTAATCCAAGTTCCAAGTCGATTTCACTATGAATGGATTGAAGAACATTACAAGGATCTCTTTAATAATGTATTTCTCGACGTATTTGGTTTTGTCCCATCAATAAATTATACCATAGCTTTAATAGAAAACTCTTTTCCAGGTGTTAACAATTATCAGGAAAAACCAACTATCACAAACGAATTGTCCTTGCCGACAAACACACGGTTAAATGACCGTTATACATTTGATAATTTCGTAGAAGGAAACAGTAATCAATTTGCAAAAGCAGCTTCATTGGCGGTAGCCGAAGCACCGGGAAAAACAACATTTAATCCTCTTTTAATTTACGGTGGTGTTGGGTTGGGAAAAACACACCTTACCCAAGCAATTGGTAACTTTGCTGTTGAGAATGGCAAAGCACATAGAATTCTATATATTTCCAGTGAAAAATTCACTTTAGATTTTATTACTTCAATTCAAAATAATAGTACAACAAAATTCAGTAAACTATACCGAAGCGTTGATCTGCTATTAGTTGATGATATCCAATTTTTTACAAGCAAGGAAAGAACCCAGGAAGAATTTTTTCATACTTTTAATGAGCTTCAACAAAAAGGCAAGCAAATCGTATTATCCTGTGATCGACCTCCCTCCGAACTTAAAGGACTGGAAGAAAGACTCATTTCTCGTTTTACATCCGGATTAATCGTAGATGTTCAGGTTCCTGATTTTGAAACCAGGATGGCTATTTTACAAAAAAAAGCGGAACAAGATAATATTCAAATTGATAATGATATTATCGTATTTATCGCAACTAACATTACTTCAAATATCAGGGAACTAGAAGGCGCCTTGATAAAACTACTTGCTCACGCATCACTTAATGGTGAGGACATTTCTTTGGATCTAGCAAAACGGGTATTAAGAGACTTCATTAAGAAAAAAAATACCCCTTTAACTATCGAAATGATTCAACGTATTATTTGTGATTATTTCAAGATTAAAGAAGATTTAATAAGAGCAAAAACCAGAAAAAAAGAGATTGTATTAGCAAGACAATTATCTATGTTTCTTTCTAAAGAATTAACAAATTATGCATTGAAAACTATCGGGTTGCATTTTGGCGGAAGGGATCATAGTACAGTAATTCATGCTTGCCAAAATATTGAAAAGAAAATAAAAAATGATAAACAATTTTCCCTGGAAATTGAAAAAATAAGAAGAAAAATTGAATTATCCGTTTAATTTTTAAATATAAAAAAAATCAAAATTAGTGATACAACATATTATAATTTTCTAATTTGATTTAGTATATCATTCTAATATATCATTCTAATAAAAACTTCTATAAAATAAATTTAACCCCTTATCCGTTAATGGGGTCGAGTTTTCTATCGAAAAAGTCAATTTAAATTTTTCCCAAATATAATTAAAAAAATCTATTTACCTAATCTATTCATAAACCTTATCACTATCATCCAGAAGAAATCTATTTTCCAACTAATTTATACCTACTATTTTTACTATTCCCTTTTTATGGAAATATATTCCATTGCGCGACGGGATGACAATTAGGAAACTTTAAGCTTAAAACTATAATTCATAAATAATCCAACTTTATTAAAACGAATCTCAATTTTAATCTAAAAAAGTAATCCACATCAAAATGTTTATATTTGCTGTTTTCTATGTTGATAAATAAAAAAAGAAAAAAAAGAGTTAAATTTGGAATATTAATAAAAACTTTTTTACACGGTTATTAGGAAGTTATAAACTTGTTATCCACAAAAATAATAAATTTATAAAAATATATGTTTATAATAATCAATAAGTTATAAACAATAAGATAGAATTTATTAACATTATCCACAAGACTACTATAACAACTAAGTTTAATTATAAATATAATAATAAAAACAGTTATACCCTTTATGTATAATATGAACAAATAGTTTGAAATTAATTCTTATTATCGGTAATTTGAATACTTTTATATCTTTCTATTTTTCAAATAGCTTTAATTTAACCTAATTAGAAATCTATATTGGAGGACTAAAATGAAATTTTCTGTAGCGCGAAACACAATTCATAAAGCGCTTCAAAAAATTATTGGAGTTGTGCCTGTTAAAACAACGTCTCCAATATTAACAGATATTTTGTTTGAATTAGAAGATAAGCAATTAAAATTAACAGCAACTGATCTGGAAATTTTAACTTCAACTTCATTCGAGGTTAATGGAGAAGAAAATGGTGTCATTGCTATTCCTGCAAAATTCTTAAATGAAATTATTAGAGAATTGGGAAATGAAGAAATTCGTTTTGAACAGGAAGATGGATACAGAATTAAACTTAGCACAAATAGAGGTGAGTATAGAATTGTTGGAGATCCTGGTGCTGATTTTCCGTTAATGCCAGTTGAAGAAAATATGAACGGTTTTGAAATGGAAAAACAGCAAGTCCAAAGAATGATAGAAAAAACTATGTTTGCTGTTTCCATGGATGAATTGCGTGCAGCATTGATGGGTGTCTTATTTCAAATTTCGTCAAATGAGTTAAGACTGGTCGGCACGGATGGCCATAGATTATCGCGAATAATAAATAGAAATTTTATGTATAAAGGTGAAGATACAGAATTTATTGTACCCATAAAAGCTTTGTCTCTGTTGAATAAGAATATTGAACAGTCTGAGGGTAATGTTAAGATAGAATTTAGTAAGAATTATGTAGTTTTTGAACTAGAGAATATTCGAATATATTCACGTTTAGTGGAAAGTGAATATCCGGATTATGACAACGTGATTCCAAAAAACAATACTAAAAAATTAGTACTAAATACGAATTTTTTAGTTGGCAGTATTCGCCGTGTTTCTATTTTTTCGAGTACTTTAACCCATCAAATTCAATTATCTTTGGAAAGCAATAAAGTTGAAGTTTCATCTCAGGATATTGATGTTGGCGGCGAAGGCCGGGAAGAATTAGATGGAGAATTAGAAGGAGATCCTTTAAATATTGCATTTAACTCTCAATATTTTTTGGATGTTTTAAAACATGTTGATACGGAACAAACCAGGATTTTGTTGGACACTTCTATTACTGCTACGATGATCTTACCGATGCAGCAAAAAGAAAATGAAGATTTACTTATGTTGCTAATGCCTGTCAGGTTAAATGAAAATTATAAAACAGAAAATTCTGCTGAAAATAAGACAACTGCTATTGATGAAAGCAGTTATTCCGTTTCTGACTAACGGAGCGTTTATTGATTTTAAGGAATTTGAATGTTGAAAATTTCAGAAATTTTTCCAGCAAAAAATATAATTTTTGTGATTCTATAAATGTCGTTTATGGTTTAAATGGTTTTGGAAAATCCAATTTATTGGAAGCTATTTCTGTTGTTTGTTTGAGTAAAAGTTTTCGTACACGAAATGATGCTAATTTAATTCAATTTCAAAAAGACAATTTTAGATTAACAGCAAATATTTATTTAGACAGTGGTATAGAGAAAAATATTCAGATTTATTATGATACAAAATTGGGAAAGCAAATTAGAATTGATCATTCTAAAATTGAATCATTGTCTGAATTGATTGGATCATTTCCGATTGTAATATTAACACCGGAAGATGATTCGATAACTTCTGGCCCACCATTTGAGCGAAGAAGATTTATAAATTTCGTATTGTCCCAACTTGATAAAGATTACTTTAAACTTTTACAAGAATATGTTCGGATTTTGAAACAGCGAAATAAAATTTTGCAGGATGCGAAAAAAAGCAGGTATAAATTTTTAGATAAAATTGAACCATGGGATGAAGAATTGTTTCACAAATCGAAAGCCATTTCGTTGAAGAGAAAGGAATTTTTGAAAGATTTAGAATTGTATGCAATTCCAATTCATAAGGAAATAACTTCGTATGTAGAAAATTTTTCTATTAGTTATAAACCAAATTTTGATCTTGATTTAAATGATTATCAGGATTTCAAAGAGGTGTTGGAAAAAAATAGAAATTTGGAAATAATCAGGGGCAGTACAATTATAGGACCACACCTGGATGAAATAACTTTTTTTATTGATGAACATGAAGTTCGTAAATATGCATCGAGAGGCCAGCATCGCTGTTTTTTATTGTCATTGAAAATTGCAGAGTTCAAAATTTTAAGGGATAAGAAACTTGAAAATCCTATATTTTTATTAGATGATGTTTATAGTGAAATTGACGAAATAAGGGAAAAAGCGGTTACGGAATATTTTTTGGAACTAAAACAAATTTTTTTGTCTACTCACCAAAGTGATATTAGCATCGAACTTAAACCGATTTATAACAAAAAAATTGAATATATCAATATTCAAAGCGAGTCTTTTGAGGATAAAGTTTTGGAACAGAATAATTAACGATGGTTCAAAATAATTTTTCTGCGATTAATGATATCATTAAAAATATCATTAAGAAATATGAACTGGAAAAAATAGTTCTCGAAGGGCAGACAGTAAAAGAATGGAATAATGTTGTAGGAACAAGAATTTCAAAAGTTACTAAAGCCATCAAAGTGTCTGATGGAAAATTATTTGTTCAGGTACTAAACAATAGTTGGCGAACAGAGCTTATGTTACTCAGATTGGAAATTAAAAAAAATATTAATAACCAAGTTGGCAGTGATTTTATAAAAGATATTATTTTTGTTTAACGGAAGGAAAGCAAGAGACTATGGTAGTAAAGGAAAAAGAGACAAAGTTATCCAAACAAACGACATATGATGCAGATAAGATAACCGTTTTGAAAGGTTTGGAAGCAGTTCGAAAAAGACCGGCAATGTATATTGGCGACATATCTCAAAGAGGCTTGCATCATTTGGTGTATGAAGTTCTCGACAACAGTATTGATGAAGCGATGGCGGGATTTTGCAATAGGATTTATCTAACAATTCACAAGGATGAAAGCATTACTGTTATAGATAATGGCCGGGGAATACCTGTAGATATTCATCCTGGAATGAAAAAGCCCGCTGTTGAAGTTGTAATGACAACCTTACATGCCGGTGGTAAGTTTGATCAATCCTCCTATAAAGTTTCGGGTGGTTTGCATGGTGTCGGTGTTTCTGTTGTTAATGGATTATCAGAATGGTTGAAGGTTGAAGTTTACAGGGATGGGAAAATATATTCGATTGATTTTAAGAGAGGTAAAGTAAGTACTCCATTAAGGGTAACCGGTTCACGAAAAAAAACAGGTACCAAAATACATTTTCTGGCAGATTCGAAGATATTTAGTAAAGTAAGTTTTCAATATGAGATTTTAATCCAGCGAATAAGGGAGCTGGCTTTTTTAAATTCAGAAGTTACCTTTTACGTTACGGATGAGCGAACGGATAAAAAAGAAGAATTTCATTATGAAGGCGGATTAATTGATTTCATTCATTATTCAGAAGAAAACAAGAATACAATTCATAAACAACCTATATATTTTCATGGATCCCGTGATGATGTGGATGTTGAAATAGCCCTTCAATATGATGATTCTTACACTGAAAATATATTTTCGTATGTAAACAATATTCCAACTCAAGAAGGAGGAACGCATCTTGTTGGTTTTAAGACTTCTTTAACACGAACCATTAATAATTATGCCAATAAAAATAATCTTCTTAAAAATGATGATGCAGCGCTAACGGGAGAAGATGTTCGCGAAGGATTAACAGCTGTTATCAGCATCAAAGTATTAGATCCACAATTTGAGGGCCAGACAAAAACAAAGCTCGGCAATAGTGAAGTTAGAGGAATAGTAGAATCTATATGCGGTGAAAAACTGGGACTCTTTTTTGAACAAAATCCACCAATTCTGAAAAGAATTGTAGAAAAATGTGTTATTGCCGCACGAGCCAGGGATGCAGCAAAAAAGGCCAGAGAATTAACACGAAGAAAAACGTCGTTGGAGGGCAGCGGTTTACCGGGCAAGCTTGCCGATTGTTCAATAAGAGATCCGGAACATACCGAAATTTACCTGGTTGAGGGTGACTCTGCAGGCGGCTCGGCGAAACAAGGTCGGGATAGAAGGTTTCAGGCAATATTGCCACTTAAGGGTAAAATATTAAATGTTGAGAAAACGCGGTTGGATAAGATTGTTGCAAATGATGAAATTCGAACCCTGGTTACAGCCCTAGGTACCGGAATAGGTACAGATGAATTTGACCCAGAAAAAGTACGTTATCATAAAATTATTATAATGACCGATGCCGATGTGGATGGGGCTCATATCCGAACATTGTTATTAACCTTTTTCTTTCGTTACATGAAAGAATTAATAGAGTTAGGCAGAATCTATATTGCCCAGCCGCCTTTATATAGAATTAAAAATGGCAAAGAAGAATTTTATGCTTACGATGATGATGAAAGAGATGAGTATTTCAAAAAGGTAAATAAAAAATCCATAACCATTCAAAGATACAAAGGTCTTGGTGAAATGAATCCGGATCAACTTTGGCATACAACGATGGATCCGGATAATCGAACAATCCTCCAAGTAACAATTGAAGAGGCTTTCGAAGCAGATCATATTTTCAATACATTGATGGGAGATAAAGTAGAGCCTCGCAGAAAATTTATTGAAGAAAATGCTAAATATGTACAAAACCTAGATGTTTAATAAAGAAGAATTACAGGAGATTTTAGATAAATAATGTCTGAAAATAGAAATAGAGTCATTCCGGTTTATATCGAAGAAGAGATGAAAAAGTCCTATTTGGATTATTCGATGTCCGTGATTGTTGCTCGAGCGTTGCCGGACGTTCGTGATGGATTGAAACCGGTACACAGGAGGGTTTTATATGGTATGCGAGACTTGGGTTTAACCCCGGATAAAGCTTATAAAAAAAGTGCAAGGATTGTTGGCGAGGTTCTAGGAAAGTACCACCCCCATGGCGATACAGCAGTTTATGATAGTATGGTAAGAATGGTCCAAACATTTTCTCTTCGGTATCCACTGGTTGATGGTCAAGGAAACTTTGGTTCTGTAGATGGTGATTCACCGGCAGCTATGCGGTATACCGAAGCTAGATTATCGAAGATTTCAATGGAGATTTTGCGGGATCTTGAAAAAAACACGGTTAAATTTATTCCGAATTTTGATGAAACCTTAGAAGAACCGACGGTTTTACCATCGGTCTTTCCAAATTTACTTGTGAATGGAGCAACCGGAATTGCTGTCGGAATGGCCACAAATATTCCGCCTCATAACTTAAACGAAATTATCGATGGATTAATCATTTTAATAGATGAACCGGAAGCAGATTTAGATCGTTTAATGACAGCTATTCAAGGCCCGGATTTTCCAACAGCAGCGATTATTTATGGAAGCAGGGAATTAAAGCAAATTTATGAAACAGGTCAGGGTAGGGTCATTTTGCGGGCACGGGCTAATGTTGAAACAAATAAAAACGGTAAAGAAAGTATTATTGTAACCGAGTTACCCTACCAGGTGAATAAAGCAAGATTGCAAGAAAAAATAGCTCACTTGATTCAGACGAAAAAAGTTGAAGGAATTAGTGATATCAGGGACGAATCGGATCGTGACGGAATGCGTATTGTCCTGGATTTAAAGCGGGATGCAGTAGCAGAAGTCGTGTTAAATCAACTATATAAGCATACACAAATGCAAACGACCTTTGGGGTGAATCTTCTTGCATTAGTTAACGGCGAACCCAAGACACTTAATTTACATGAAGCACTCCAGCATTTTATTGATTTTCGCCATGAAGTAGTAGTAAAAAGAACACAATTTGACCTGGAGAAAGCGGAAAAACGCGCCCACATTTTGGAAGGTTTAAAAATCGCATTAGACAATATTGATGCGATCATTGCACTCATTAAAAAATCTAAGAATCCAAGTGATGCAAAAGAAAATTTAATGGAACAATTTAAGCTTTCCGAAATACAGGCACAGGCAATATTAGAAATGCGTTTACAGAGATTGACCGGCCTGGAAAGAAAGAAAATAGAAGATGAAAACTTGGAGATAATAAAACAAATCGCACTTTTGAAAAGTGTCTTGGAAAGCAAAGCATTAAGAATGAAAATTATTAAAGATGAACTTTTGGAGCTAAAAGATAGATTTGGTGATGCAAGACGAACCGAGATTTTCCACATTGTAGAAGAATTTGATCTGGAAGATTTGATTGCCGAAGAGGATATGGTCGTTACAATTTCTCATAGAGGTTTTATCAAACGATTCCCGGTTACCGGTTATAGAAGGCAAATTCGGGGAGGTAAAGGCTCCACCGGTGCTTCCAATACGGAAGAAGATTTTGTCGAACAATTATTCGTGGCTTCCACTCACCACTACGTTCTGTTCTTTACGACAGAAGGTCGGTGTTATTGGCAAAAAGTTTATGATATTCCCCAATCAGGCCGTGCAACCAAGGGGCGGGCCATTGTAAATTTACTGCAACTGAATAAGAACGAATTCGTTCGAGCAGCGATTACGGTGAGACAATTTGATGATAAACACAGTATTGTTTTTGCCACAAAGAAAGGTATTATTAAGAAAACCAAATTAAGCGCTTTCAGTAAACCTCGGCGTGGTGGTATTGCCGCTATTACTATTAGAGAAGAGGATAGGCTGATCGATGCAAAAATGACAGACGGAACACAGGAAATTATTCTGGCCACCAAAAAAGGCAAAGCGGTAAGATTTGCCGAAAAAGAAGTTCGAAACATGGGACGAACCGCTGCTGGTGTAAAGGGAGTAAAATTAGCTTCGGACGATCAGGTGATTGGAATGGTAACTGTCATGCGCGGAGCAACTCTTCTTGTAGTGTCTGAAAATGGCTATGGAAAACGAAGTAATGTACCAGATTACAGAATTACTCGTCGTGGCGGAAAAGGTGTAATCGCTGTCAAAACCACGGAAAAAATAGGTAAGTTGGTTTCAATTCGTTGTGTCTACGAAACGGAAGATTTGATGATTATTACATCTAATGGTCTCATCATACGTTTACCGATTAAGACCATTCCGATTATTGGCAGAAACACACAGGGCGTTCGACTAATCAGGCTAAACCCAGGAGATAAAGTGGCTGATGTTGCCGCTTTAATGGAAGGTGAGGAGAGTTAGGCAGGTACAGTATTTCTCAGGAACCGAGATATTAATGCAGAGTTCGCGGAGAATACAGTTGTTTATCGAGAGTGCATTGGATTCCCCCCAAAGAGCTAGAATATGTCATTCAAAAAAATTGTGGGACTTTCCGTCGTAGAGAATCTACTTTTACCTATAAAAGAAGCTGTTTTTAATAAATAGAAGTTACCAGAATGTTACGATAAAGCTTCAATACAACGATCATAAAAGAAATTGAATTTTCAAAATGAATCAGTACTATTTATAGTTGAAGAATTGCCGTTTCTGTCTTAAAATTGAAAGCCTAAATCAAAAGAAAGGTCTTTTCCATTCTTCGAATTTTCACCATAGCTGAAAGAAAAGATACCAAGGATTAAATCGAAAGAAATTTTAGCGCCAATCCCAGATATAAAATCCTTGCTTACAATTTGATCTGAACTGTTTTTCCATATTGCCCCCAAATCGTATCGAATAGAGAAATAAGTATCAATTGGTATTTTACTCGGCATAAAATAGCGCAATTCCAAATTCGCTCGGATTAATCTCCGGCCGCGAAGTTCATTTAAACGAAACCCATAAAAGTGATCATTGTTTCCCATATCGAAAAATTCCGGGAAGGGTGTCGTATTCTCCGCAGCAGCCCAAACAATTTTTGGACTAACGGTCCATCGTTTTAAAAAGCTATAGTAAGATTCGAACCTGGAATAGATTTTAAAAAACGATTTTCTATTACCAAAAAATTGGGGGGACATTTTATAATAAAACAGATTGTATCTTCCATTTTTGGGAAAGGGCAATTTGTCAAGTGAGTCAACAACCCACTGTAATTTTAGGCTAACAAGGGTGTCCTTATAATCAGGAAAACCGAATCCAAAGACAGGTTTCAGCCGAATTTTTTCTACGCTGAATTCGGTTGACAAAAGGCCGTCTCGCCTTAACTGTTTTCCAAATGAAGCACGAAGTCCGGTGCGTTGTTCTTTATACTCACCGGAAATATCTCCTTGTGAAAAAGCATACAATCGTTTTTGAAAAGAGTAATTATGGAATTGAAATGAAAAATCTGAGTTGAATATTTGATTAAACTGAATTTCTAAATCTCCGGAAAGGTGTCTTTTTCCGGCAATTCCACCGATCTTAATTTGATTACCAAGTCCGAAAAGATTGTGATCGAGCCATTGAAAAAGAGATTGAAATTCGTAATCCTTGCTGAAATTATAACTTAAAATTACTAAAGTTGACGGTCTTTCTCCAACGCGTAAATTTAGATAAAGTTTATCATTACGCCAGGTATATTCAAGTTGAACACGATCAAAAAGCCCCATTCCGTAAAGATTTGTTACCCCTTTAAGGGACAAGGAGTTACGAAAATAATCACCCCTTTTTAAACCGTATTCCTTCAGAATAATAGAAGAACGAGTTCTCTTGTTTCCGGATAAATTGACGGATTCGATTTTTCCTTCATCAATAAAGATGGAAAGAATGCCCAAAGAACGATCCAAAGTTTCCTTATAAATTCTGGCTAGTGGAAAATCATTCTTTCGATAGAGTTTTAAAATGTCTTCACGATCCAGCTGCCATGTGTGAATATTAAATGACTTACCCTTTTTGTTTCTCATTATCGAAGCGAGAAGACTATCTGACAGTTGTTGGTTGTTAGTAAATTTTATTTCTTCTAAAATAGGAGAAAATGTAACGAAGATTTCAACCGCATTTGAATCTACTTCCAAACCGTATACGGAATCAACAAGACCGGAATTATATAGAGATTGAAATGTATCTAAGAGTTTGTTTTTTTCTACGGAGGTCCCGACTTCCGGTAAAAAACCATTTTTCTCAAAACTGTGTGAGCCGTTAACCGTGAGGTTGGCAATGTAATATTTTTTATCTAGAAAATTTTCGGTTGTTACGATGTTTTGAATTGCCTTTTTGATTGTCCCGATAGATTTCCGGCATGCATCAATACCGGCTTGGTAAACGATTTCGAGACTATCAAAATCCGTATTCGTACGATTCCTTAAAATTGGTGTTATTACAATATCCGACTCTTTTCTTGCTTTGTTTTTCTGGCTGACTTGCATAATGGTTGTAACCTGGTCGGCTAATTGCCAGGGTAAAAGGATTTTATCTTTTGGTCGAAGGGGAGAAGTCGTATCGATAGAAATGATCAAATCAGGATTAAATTCTACTATTCCTGGAACTGGGATATTTGCTAAAACGCCGCCATCTACAAGCAGGAAGGTATCTATCGAAACCGGAGAGAATAATAATGGAATGGCCGAACTTGCCAACATCACTTGAGCAAGATCTCCATGATCAAACAAAACAGTCTTTCCACGGATTAAATCAGTTGCAACAGAACGGAAGGGTATTTTCAGGTTATCATAATTATTTGTTGCATGATATGGCGCGTTGAGAACCAACTGGTAAAGCAGGTTATACATTTTTTGGCCAGGAGAAATTGCCGGGGGTATATAGGGTTTTGTGCCTTTTAAACGAATTTGAAGCAAGTGACGGTTTTCGGATTGTTTTTTTGAAAAGAGCAGGCTTGTTCGTTGTGGTTTATCTTCGATGATTTCTTGCCAAAGAATGCTGCTCAACTGTTGCCAAATTTCGTCAGCCGAGTACCCGGAAGCAAATAGTCCTCCCACAATACTACCCATACTTGTTCCGGCAATATAATGAATCGGGATATTGTTCTCTTCAAGAACTTTTAATATACCGATGTGAGCAATACCCCGGGCACCACCGCCGCTAAGAACCAACGCAATTCTGGGTTCTAAATTTCTATAACGAGGAAAAAGTAGCTCCGTTTGTAAGCTTTTGGAATTTGTAGGCAGCGAAATTTTACTGGGCTGAAATGCACCGACATCGGTGGTGTGAAAGAGAAAGATAATCCCTAAAAGTGCTGAGCTAACCCAAAAATTAAGTTTTTGCTGGGTTAAAGAAAATATTTTGATTGTTAAAAGCAATGGTATACCAGTTGAATTGATTTGGATTAAACCTTAATTTTGTAACGAAACAACATAAATTTCAACAGATTTCTATGAATATAATCAAATCCGGTGTCAACACACCGCTAAAATTATTAATCCTTTCCAGTTTTATGGCTGCGTTAACTGCGGTGGGTGCACAAATCCGTATTCCAATGTTTCCGGTTCCCTTTACGTTGCAAACGTTATTTGTATTATTATCGGGGAATTTATTGGGCGCTATTTGGGGCGGTTATAGCATGTTGTTATATCTCGCCTTAGGATTAATCGGCTTTCCGGTCTTTGCCGGAACATCAGGTTTGGGAGTTGTTTTTACCCCCACATTTGGATATTTACTTTCGTTTCCAATATGTGCCTATTGGGTCGGCAAAAGGATAGACAGAGAAAAAGAAAACAAAAAGAGTTTTAGGAGGATTTTTATTATTAATGTTATTGGGCAAATTTGGATTTTTGGTTTGGGAGTCCCTTATTTATGGCTAATTTCAAAGCTATATATGGGGAATCATCTCCCACTAAAAAAAGCATTGATGGTAGGTTTTGTTATGTTTATACCGGGAGCACTGATAAAAGCAATGGTTGCGGCCTGGATAACCAATCATATGAAAAAAGGAAATTTGATTTAGCTTTCCCTTTTTGATCGAAGAACACTGAAAATGTTTTGTACAAAACAATAAGCTAAAACAACAAAGTAATTAGAACCCTCCAAAAGGAAATCAAGATAAAAGACAGGCTTTATAACTTTTTTCAGTGTTATCCGCTGTTGAATTATTTAGTTTAGAGTATTATGCAATATTTAATCGGAATCGATGGCGGGGGAACTAAAACAAAAGCGGTTTTAAGTGATCTGGACGGAAAAACAATCTGCACCACCGAAGCGGGTCCATCTAACATATTAGTTGTTGGAGAAACAGGAGTCAAAGAAGTTTGTTCAACTTTAGTTACGAGTTTTATTGAAAAACGAAAACTTAAACCAGAAGAAATTGTGTTTTGGTCGCTTGGGCTTGCCGGAGCAGGACGGGAACCAGATCAAAAAAGGGCACAAAAAGCAGTTGAGTCTTTAGGGTTTGAGAATAAGGTTTTTGTTACCAGCGATGCATATGTTGCACTGATCGGGGCATTTATCGGAAGGGAAGGTATCATTACTATATCCGGAACCGGGTCAATTTGTTTTGGGGTAGACGACTCAGGCCAATTGTTTAGATCCGGAGGATGGGGCTATTTATTAGGCGATGAAGGAAGTGGTTATTTTATAGGCCAACAAGCATTGATAGCCGCACTCAAAGATTATGATCACCGGGGACCATCAACAAAATTACGCAGTTGCTTGGAAAATCATTTTAAAGTAGAATCTATACATGAGATAATTCCGAGAATCTATAAAGCAAAAGAGGGAGTAAAGGAAGAGATAGCGGATATTGCTCCGTTGGTATTTCGTGAAGCGGCTTCAGGCGATCAAATCGCAAACGAAATCATATTGCGGTCAATCGAGGAATTGGGGAATTTAATACTTTCGATAGCAAGGCAAATGGGAAAATTAGAGGGTTCTATAGAAGTTGCAACGGTAGGTTCTATTTTTCTTCAGAAGGAAAAGGTAATGCCGAAATTGCAATCTTACCTGGGAAAGCATTTTAAATTGATTAATATTCACGAGCCGGAACTAGAACCGGTCAAGGGGGCTATTTTATTGGGGTTAAAAAAATTAAAGATTAAAGTCACGGATAAAATTTTGTCTAATTTGAAATCATCCAATGAAATGGCTTGAGAATTTAAAAAACAAAAAAATTGTTCAAGCCATTGGATTAATGTCCGGCACATCTGTCGATGGCCTTGACATGGTTCATCTCCGGATCGAGTCAACTTCAAATGGACCTCCGGGATTTGAAGTTCTATCATTTGATACAAAAACGTATGCACCAAATATCAAGGAATTAATTTTAAGGAACATGTTTCCCAACAAAAGTTCATTAGAAGAAATTTGTCGATTAAATTTTGAACTTGGTTTTCTCTTTTCGGACTACCTGCTAGAATTTCTC
Source organism: candidate division KSB1 bacterium (assembly GCA_022566355.1). Lineage (NCBI taxonomy): Bacteria > Pseudomonadati > Candidatus Zhuqueibacterota bacterium. Next base: position 37,582 of record JADFJB010000002.1, on the reverse strand, counting down.
GGAGAAAAAAAAATAAACTCTGAAAGCATTGATTTTATCGGATCCCACGGACACACCCTCATCCATTTGCCAAAAAGAGAGGAAGCAAAGGAGCACAAAGCCGGAACGTTGCAGGTTGGTGATCCTGCGATTATTGCTAATAGTTGCGGAATTTTAACAGTGGGAGATTTTCGAATCGCAGATATGGCTTTGGGCGGTGAGGGTGCACCACTTGTTCCTTTTTTTGATGCTTTGTATTTTATCCATCCACAAAAGAACCGGATCGTTTTGAATATTGGCGGGATCGCTAATATAACCTCACTGCCAGTAAAAGTTGAACCTGAAAATATCGTGGCTTTTGATACTGGACCGGGAAATGTTTTGATTGACTATTTTGCAAACCGTTATTTTAGAATGCCGTTCGACAAGGATGGCGAAATAGCAAAATCAGGTAAGATACACGACGATTTATTAGAGTTGTTACTGGAGGAGCCATATTTTTATAAATTTCCGCCCAAATCAACCGGTAGAGAATTGTTTTTGTCGACATTTTTGGAAAAAGCACGGGATAGGATAGAAAAGAAAAGAATTATTCATTTGGATGTATTGGCCACAGTTACCGAACTTACAGCAAAAACCATTAGTTATGCGATTAATAATTTACAAGAACAAAAAAAGTGGAATGAAATCCTCGTTAGCGGTGGGGGAGTGAAAAACCAATTTTTAATGAAGAGATTACAGAGTTATTTTTCGGACTCAGAGATTTTGACTTCAGAAATTATTGGAATTGATCCAGACATTAAAGAAGCAGCCTGCTTTGCAATCCTTGCATATTTTACTTTGCTGGGAAAACCCAATAACGTGCCTTCTGCTACTGGAGCTCGGGTGCATGCTATATTAGGGAAGGTTTGTTTGCCTACATTAAACTGAACTGTAATTCAACCGCCATGATCCATCACCTTTTGCTGGATATTTTTTAAGTAAACCGCTATCCTTTAGGCTTGCAATTTATGATTAAAAGTGCACAAAGAAGCGCAGAGTTTTAATATAAATAAGTTGATTAAGTATATATTTTGATTTTAATGATCATGCAAATTACAAGATTAATAAAAAATTTAATATTAATATTGTCATTTGTCGCCTTTTTTTCGTTTCAATCCAAAGCGCAGGATAAAATTCCAAACTCCCGGTTGGAAGGTATACGTTTGGAGCTCAGCAAATACAGGCAAAAGCTGGAAGATCAGAAACAGAAAGAAATGTCAACATTAGAACAGCTACAGGTAATAGACCGGGAAATCAATTTGATGCATAAGTTTACCCGGCAGCTAAGGCATGAAGAAATTCAATTAAAACGAAGCATTGTCGCCAGCAATAATGAACTCCTGGGTTTACAAGATGAATTCAAAATACAAAAGGCAATATTTTCCAACCGGGTGGTTAATTTCTATAAACGAAGGAAGCTTGGTGATCTGGAGGTTTTGTTAACAGCAAAGTCGTTTAACCAGGTTATTGTCTGGGTGAAATATATACAAAAAGTCACAGAAGCCGACAAGCGTCGCGTACTAAGCCTACAGGATAAAAAGCTAGATATCGAACATACGAATAAACTAAATAAAGCTAAGTTAGATGCCCATGAAAAGATCCTGGCCGAAAAGAACACAGAAGAATCTAGACTTCAATCGAAAAAATCGGACAAAGAAAATATTCTGGCGACAGTTCGCAACGATACCAGGTTCATAGCCCAAAGAATAGAAGAATATAAGCTTGCAGCCAAGGAGATTGAGCGGTTCCTAGTGAGAGATTCCGTTTTACCACCCCTTACAGGCAGAAGTTTTGCAACGACAAAAGGAAAGCTTTTTTGGCCGGTTAGCGGTAAAATTATTAAGCAATTCGGCCGGATTAAAAACCCGGTAACCAATACTCATTATCAAAATGATGGCGTAGATATTCGAGCCCCGGTTGGAGATGAGGTCCGAGTTGTATTTCCAGGAGTGGTTAGCGTAATCACCTGGTTGCGCGGGCGGGGTAATGTCATTATGGTCAGGCATGTCGGCAATTATTACACGGTTTATACCCATCTATCTGAGATATCGGTGGGATATGGCCAGAGAGTATATTCGGGAGATTTAATTGGAAGGGTTGGTGAATCCGATTCCGGACCAATGCTTCATTTTGAAATCCGACAAAGTGATAAGCCCATCAATCCTATAAAATGGCTAACGAAAAATAGACGTATTGTATCGCGTCAATTATAAATGAATAGTATAATGAATGATTTATTCACAAATATTCCCGCTGAAGTAAAGAAAACAAAAGCATCAGATGATTCTGAAAATAAAATAGATTTCGGTTCGATTATTGGGCAAAGCAGGGTAAAAGCTATCCTTACAAGAATCATAGAAAACAATCGCTTGGCTAATTCCTTTTTATTTTACGGACCGGAAGGATGCGGTAAAAATATTACAGCCATAGAATTCGCAAAAGCAATCAATTGTTGGGCGGAGTCAAAAAAGCCCTGTCAGAATTGTAACGCATGCAGGCAAATCGGATCACTAACACATCCCGATTTCAAGTTTGTCTTTTCCGGTCCCAAAAACCTGGCAGAAAAAGAAACAATTGAACATTTACAAAAACTTTCAAAAAATCCGTATTTATCTTCTTCTTACTCATCAAGTTCGGAAATATTGATAGACAAGATCCGCGAATTAAAAAAATTAGCCAGTTTTACAAGATTCAATGCAGAAACGAAAGTGTTTATTATATCCGAAGCAGAAAAAATGAGGATGGAAGCAGCTAATTCTCTATTGAAATTACTCGAAGAGCCACCCGAAAATCTAATCTTAATTTTGACTACATCAAGGTTAGACCAGGTATTACCGACAATCCTTTCCCGTTGCCAGAAGATCAAGTTTTCGCCGTTGAGAAGAGACGAAATTAAAGAAAAATGTTTAGAACTTGGAATTAGCGAAGATAAAAGTGCAATAATTTCCAGATTATCCATGGGCAATTTTAGAAAAGCTATGGATCTAACTAAAGTCGATTTTTATCGGTTGCGTGATGAAGCCTGGCAGTTATTGCTGACCGTAAAACAAGTAGATATCAACAAGAGGTTCCAGTTGATCGGTAAACTCACGCGAGGAAAAAACCGTGGCGAAATAAGAGAGCTTTTCTTAAGTGCAATAAGTTGGTTGCGAGATGTTCAGATTTTGAGTTATCAAACAGGCTCGTCAAATGATTTGTTATTCAATGCTGACGAACCGGAAAAGCTCGATCAACTACTCACTATTTATAATTCAAGCAAAATTTCAAAAGCCCTGGAAAAGACAGATTATTATATTGAACTAGTAGATAGAAATATCTACATTGACCTTATTTTTATTAATTATTTAAACGACTTAATTGAGCTTCAGCAAGTTGCAGCATAGCTATTTTATCGAGATCGAAAACAATGATCGAAGCCACACTAAATGAGAGAATTTTAGTCACAAGCGCCCTACCTTATGCTAACGGTCCGCTTCATATTGGCCAGATTGCCGGAGCCTATTTACCAGCAGACATTTATGTTCGTTATCAGAGGCTAAAAGGCCGGGATATCATATTTATTTGTGGGACAGACGAACATGGTGTACCGATTACTATTACAGCGGACAAAAAGGGTATTACACCACAAGAGGTTGTAGACTTTTATCATCAGAACCATAAAGTAGCTTTCGAACAGTTTGGCATCAGTTTCGATAATTTTTCGCGAACCTCGCTAAGAGTCCATCATCGCACATCCCAGGAAATATTTTTGCACTTGTACAGAAACAACGATTTGATTACCAAAACCGAAGAGCAGTTTTATTGTGAGCGTTGTAAGCGATTTCTGGCAGATCGTTATGTTGAGGGTGTGTGTCCAAATCCTAATTGCGGAAAGGATGGGGCAAGAGGGGACCAATGTGAATCTTGCGGCACATGGCTGGAACCCATGCAATTAATAGATCCTCATTGTGCCATCTGCGGGGAAACGCCGGTTATTCGGGAAACCACACATTGGTACTTACCCTTAGGTAAATTTCAGGATAAAATCCAAGCATGGATAAAATCAAAGAACCATTGGAAAAACAATGTGATAAATTACTGTAATGGCTGGTTTGAAAAGGGACTGGAAGATCGGGCAATCACCCGAGATCTGGATTGGGGAATACCGGTTCCGCTTAAGAATATGAAAGGGAAAGTGTTGTATGTCTGGTTTGAGGCTACTATCGGGTATATTTCTGCGACAAAGGAATGGGCCAAGAAAAGCGGTAATCCTGAAAAATGGAAAGACTATTGGATCAATCAGAACACTAAACTGGTTCATTTTATCGGTAAAGATAATATTGTTTTTCATGCCATCTTTTGGCCTATAGTTTTAATGCAGCGCGGGGAATACGTCTTGCCTGCTGAGATTCCGGCAAACGAATTTTTGAATATTGCCGGCAGTAAAATTTCCACGAGTCGAAACTATGCCATCTGGCTGGATGATTATTTAACCAGGTTTCCACCGGATCCCTTGCGCTATTCGTTAATCTCGCTTTTACCAGAAACTAAAGATTCTGATTTTTCCTGGAAGGATTTTCAATCCAGATACAACTTTGAACTAGCAGATATACTCGGTAATTTTGTTCATAGAACGTTAACTTTTATTGAAAAATATTTTTCCGGGCGAGTTCCAATTCGTTCGGAGCTGGACGAACTGGATAAACAAGCTATAACAGCAATGAAAGAATTACCCGTTCAAGTTGGAGAATATTTAGAAAAGTTTCAATTTCGTCCTGCTGTAAAAGCGATGATGGATTTGGCCCGGTTTGCAAATAAGTATTTTAATGACAAACAGCCATGGTTTACAAGACGGGAAAATCCCGTGAGTTGTGCAACTACCTTGAATTTATGCCTGGAACTCACAAAGACATTAGCTATAGTCAGTAGCCCGTTTATTCCATTTAGTGCTGCTCGAATTTGGCAAATGATGAACTTAAACGGAGGAATTGAGAAACAAAATTGGGACGATCTTGGTGAATTAACGTTACGAACGGGACATCTATTGGGCCGCACCCAAATCCTCTTTCCCAAAATTTCAGACGAAGTTATTGAAAAAGAAATCGAACGATTGACTCAAACCGCTACGGGAGAGGAAACACCCAAAGATGCGATTGAAAAAACAAAGGAAAAACTGATGGAATTTATCTCATATGAAGATTTCAGTAAATTGGATTTAAAAGTTGCAAAAATACTTGAAGTAGAAAAAGTAGAAAACACCGATAGGTTGCTGCGAATCCAGATTGATCTGGGATCAGAAAAGCGTCAGCTCGTTGCCGGGTTGGCAAAGGCATATTCGCCGGAGGAGATGGTTGGAAAACACATTGTGGTAGTAGCGAACCTGGAGCCAGCAGTTATCAGAGGTGTTGAGTCTAAGGGAATGCTTTTGGCTGCCTCAAGTGAAGATAATATTTCTTTGCTAATTTTAGACCGCGATATTGAACCGGGATCAAAAGTTAAGTAGTGCTTATTGATTCACATTGTCATCTGACTTTAGAAGATTTTCAAAAGGATCTGGATGAAGTAATCTTGCGGGCAGAAGAGTCCGGAATCGGTAAGATAATCGTCCCGGGTCTTGATCTCCAAACCAGCCAGTATGCCATTGAGCTTGCGGAAAGATATGGATCGGTTTATGCCGCAGTCGGCACACATCCGCAAGATTCTAAAAGTTACAACAACAATCAAATGGATCAATTTGAAAAATTAATGGATCATGAAAAAGTGGTAGCGATTGGCGAGATAGGATTGGATTACTATTGGGATTATGCCCCCCGGGACACACAAAAACAAGTATTTATGGAATTTTTGGAATTGGCCAAAGTTACAAAAACACCCGTGATTATTCACAACCGTGAGGCATATGCCGATTTGATTAATTGTGTGAAGAAAAAACAATTTAAAAATGTAACAGGGGTGTTCCATTGCTTTTCCGAAGATGAAAAATCGGCCAGGGAAGTATTAGATTTGGGATTTTCGGTATCATTTACAGGAACGATAACATTTAAGAACTCCAAAACGGCAGAGATTTCAAAAGCAGTTAAGCTAAGCGATCAATTATTGGAAACAGATGCACCTTTTATGGCGCCGGTTCCATATCGAGGCAAAAGAAACGAACCGGGCTTTGTGAAAGAAATTGCCCAAAAACAAGCGGAATTTAGAAATATAACCGTGGAAGAAGTTGGCCGCATAACGACGGATCATGCATTTTGTTTGTTTCCTAAATTAAAAAACTGAAAGATTGTATTAAACTATGGAATCAGCAGATGGAGAATATCATTCCAAAAAAATCACTGGGTCAAAATTTTCTTATAGATCGGAATATAGCTAGTAAGATCATTTCACTGCTTGATATTTCTCCGAACGATGTACTCATTGAAATTGGACCAGGAAAAGGAATCCTGACCCAATTTTTTTTTGAACTCAAGAATACGGTATATGCAATCGAGATAGATAAACGGTGTGTTGAATATCTTAATGATACATTAAAAAAGTATTCCCACATAAATATTATTCATCAAAATTTTTTAGATTGGACTTTGGAAAAACAGAATTTTGTGAAGAAGGAGTTAAAGTGGGTGGGAAATTTGCCTTATAATATTACAAGCTCGGTATTGTTTAAATTGATTGATTTATATCCACAAGTAAGGAGAGCTGTTTTCATGGTTCAGAGAGAAGTAGCGGAAAGAATTGTCGCTTCTCATGGAAATAAAGATTATGGTATTTTATCCGTATTGGTTCAAACATTTTATTCAGTGAAAAAACGGTTTGTTGTCTCGAATAGTGTGTTTAGACCAAAACCAAGAGTGGATTCTGCGGTGATTACTCTTGAATGCCGCAAAAATGTTAATCTTGGTTGTGAATTACAAACCTATCAACAGGTGGTTAAAAAAGCATTCAACCAGCGAAGGAAACTGTTGACAAATTCTCTTAAATCTCTTTTTTCCCAAGATGATTTTGAAAATCAACCATTTGAATTTCATCGTAGAGCCGAGGAGGTTCCAGTAAAAGAATGGAAAATACTGAGCCAACACTTGCACCAAAAGATGATCCAAAATTAAATCCCGAATGGATCGAATCAACACTTGATGATTTAAAGGATTTGATTGGTTCAAAGGCTGACGGATTTATTTTGAACATCGCAAAAGATTTGCATCCTTCCGATATTGCCGAATTATCGCGGCACCTAAATCGGGACGAGCGAACTTATTTATTCAATCTTCTTGAACCTGATGTTGTTTCCGAAACACTACTTGAACTGAACCCACCGATGCAATCCGAGTATTTGGCTCAAGCAGACACAGCCCGAATCTCAGAAATTGTTAAGGAGATGGATTCTGACGATGCAGCGGATTTTATCAGCGGCTTGAAGGAAGAGGTTGCTGAGAAAATTCTTAATTCCATTGACAAAGAAGATTCCGCAGAAGTTCGGGAACTTCTTTTGTACGAAGAAGATACTGCCGGCGGAATCATGGCTAAAGAATTCGTCGCGGTGAGTAAAGAACTGACCGTAGATCAGGCAATTCAGAAGATTCGAAGAAGGACTGAAGAAGTCGATGAAATTTACAATGTTTTTGCGATCGATGATTCTGAGGTGTTAAATGGGGTTGTTCCGTTGCAAAAACTATTATTGGCCCGGCCAGGCGTAAAAGTTCAACATATTATGAATGAAGATGTTATTTCCGTTAGTACAAGCATCGATCAGGAGAAAGTTGCGAAACTATTCAAGAAATATGATTTGATTTCTATCCCGGTTGTTGATGATGAAAAGAAACTGGTAGGACGAATAACCATTGATGACATTGTTGATGTGATTGAAGATGAAGCGAGCGAAGATGTTCAGAAAATAGCCGGTATTACAGATATTGACATTCAGGAGACCTCTATACTACGTATCACAGGCGCTCGATTACCGTGGTTGGCGATTTCCTTTGTGGGAGAAATTGTTTCAGGATTTTTGATGAGCCAGTTTCAAACGTCTTTAACTCGTGCGATTTATATTGTGTTTTTTGTTCCTCTTGTTATGGCAATTGGCGGAAATGTTGGAAACCAGTCAGCGATTGTTATCATTCGTGGATTAACCACCGGTGAAATTGGCATGTTGGAAACAGGAAGAAGAATGCGTAAGGAATTATGGGTTGCATTGCTACTGGGTTTTTCACTTGCACTAGCGATTTTTTTAATCTCCGGCCTTTGGTTTCATGATTTTAGATTAGGGTTTGTTATTGCTCTCGCATTGGTTGTTGTCGTTATTAATGCGGCTCTTACCGGAACGATTCTTCCGTTTGTGTTAAAAAGACTGGATATTGATCCGGCCATAGCAACCAGTCCACTTATTACAACAAGCAATGATATTTTAGGGGTGCTAATTTATTTTGGAATGATCACAATCTACTTAACCCAATTTAGTTAATGATTTTATGAACATCATTAAAACAGAGGGTATTATTATTCGGTCGCAAGATTACCTTGAATCCAGCAAAATAGTGACTTGTTATACCAAAGATTATGGAAAAGTTGCTTTGATTGCAAAAGGAGCTCGTCGCCCTAAAAGTAAATTTGGCGGCGCCATAGATCTTTTACATCAAGTTCAATTGGTTTATTATTTAAAAGAAAACAGAGAGCTACAAACGCTTTCCCAGGCGGATATTTTTAAGTCATTTCATTACTTTTCAAGTGATATCTCACGGTTTTCTTTAGCTTTGGCAGCTGCGGAGATCGTCAATCAATTAGAAATGAAAGAGCATCCAAATCCCCAACTATATTCATATTTTGTGGAAACACTCACATCAATTGAAAAAGCCAACAACCCGGAATTAATTCTATATCAATTTGTTTGGCGTTGGTTGGAAACTTCAGGATTTAGGCCGAAACTTCGACGCTGTTTAAAATGTGGGCAATTCCCGGCCAATGAAACCGTGAGATTCAAGTTTTCTCTTGGTGGTTATTATTGTTCGAATTGTAAGTTTGGCACTGAGGGAGTTATAAAAATTTCAATAGAATGTATTCATTTGATTTTGGAATTACGTGATTCCACCCCAATTCAGCTAGTTGACAAAAGAATAGAAGATGCTATCCTAAGTGAAGTTAAGTATATTATATGGCGATTTTTACAACATCATGTTGAGGGAATAAAAGAATTAAAGGCACTAAGATTTTTTAAAAAAATTTCTAGGCCCAATGAAAATAGAGTAGGAGCTGTTTGAATGTCAGCAAAAAAAATTGAAACGATCATGGATAAATTGGTTTCGTTATGTAAAAGACGGGGATTTATTTTCCAATCAAGCGAAATTTATGGAGGTATTAACAGTTGTTGGGATTATGGCCCGATGGGCGTAGAATTGAAAAAGAACATCAAGGAATTTTGGTGGAAATCCATGGTTACTTCCAGGCAAGACATTGAAGGATTGGATGCCAGCATTTTAATGCACCCCAAAATATGGGAGGCATCCGGACATGTAGATAGTTTTACCGATCCTATGGTAGATTGCAAAAATTGTAAGAAGCGTTTTCGAGAAGACCAGGTGGAAGGTGAAAAATGTCCGAACTGTGGTGGAGAATTAACGGATACTCGCCAATTCAATTTGATGTTTAAAACAAATATTGGCCCCGTGGAAGACAGCTCAAGTATTATTTACTTGCGTCCGGAAACCGCCCAGGGGATCTATGTTAATTTTGTGAATGTGCAAAAATCGTCCAGGCAAAAAGTACCTTTCGGAATTGGTCAAATCGGCAAAGCCTTTCGTAATGAAATCACTCCGGGAAATTTTATTTTTCGCACGCGTGAATTTGAACAGATGGAAATGCAATATTTTGTGAAACCGGAGAACGACCAGGAATGGATGAATTATTGGAAAGAGGAACGCATGTCCTGGTATGTAAGTTTGGGTATTACTGAAAACAAATTGAGATTTCATGAACATGATGCAGACGAGCTTGCTCATTATGCTAAGTCGGCTTTTGATATCGAATATGAGTTCCCCTTTGGTTGGCAAGAACTTGAGGGAATTCATAACCGAACGGATTTTGACTTAAAGCAGCATATCAAATTTTCAGGGAAAGATCTGTCTTATTTTAATGAAGCGACTCGTGATCGTTTTGTTCCATATATTATAGAAACTTCTGCAGGATGTGATCGAACATTACTGACCACACTTATCGATGCATATCGGGAAGAAGAAGTGAAGGGAGACCGGAGAGTTGTGTTGAAATTTTCTCCTCACATTTCCCCGATAAAAGTAGGTGTTTTTCCCCTCGTTAAAAAAGACGGCATGCCTGAAATAGCTCGGAAGATTACCGACTCATTAAGAAATCATACGACAGTTTTTTATGATGAATCAGGGGCAGTTGGCCGTAGATATAGACGGCAAGATGAAATAGGAACGCCTTACTGCGTAACAGTTGACACAGAGTCTATTGAAAACCAGACAGTTACGGTTAGAGATCGGGATACGATGGAGCAAATAAGGGTGGGTATTGATCAGTTAAAAGTGTTTTTTAAAGATAAATTACAATAAAAAGCCTGATTGAGTTTTCGAATCAGGCTTTTTATTTTTTCTTAAATGATTATGAAATTATTCTTTGTTGAGCCTTTTGTAAGTAACTAGCAGCTTTTGCGGATAGTCCGCTTGATGGATATTTTTGTAAGAATTCCCCGAATATCTGCGCAGCTTTGTTATTATCTCCAATGTTGTAATAGCATCGCCCTTCCATATACAAGGCGTAATCTAATTTTGATGAATATTTAAAAGTATTTACTTTTGTAAAAGACTTTAATGCCTCACTATAATTTTTCAATGCGAAGTAAGACTCGCCAATCCAATAAGCAAAATTACTAGCGAGTGAATGGTTGGAATTTTTTTCCTGTAGATCGGACAAACCTATGATAACGGCATTGTAATTTCGATCGTTAAAATTTGCAAGAGCCACATCATATTTTTGTTTCACTTGAGAGGTACCGAATTTATTAATCTTTGCAGGCAAGGCTTGAACTGTTTGTGTTTCAGGTCGTTTTAAAGGCTGTACTTCAGGAGTTGTGTCTCTTAATTCAGCAATTTGCGTTTCCAATTTATTAATGTTTTTATCTTTGCTGGTTATATTGGTGACAAGTTGGTTTATTCGGTTTGTTTTTTGTGCAATTTCTATTTCTAACCGGTCAATGCGAGACCGAAGTTTTATCATATCCTGGTAAATATCACTATCTTGGGGTTGTGGAATTGCTTCGGGTATTTCTGCATCGGCAATCACATCAGATCTCGGCATAATTTCCTGTTTTTTCTTATATTTCTTTTTGTTAAAATTAAAAGCCAATCCTGTTTGAAAACTAATAAAACCATCGGTGAAAAAGCCGCCATCTATTCCGTTGACCATATCATTTTTTATATACCGAAAATCACTAGAAATCAAAAAAGATAAATTAGGATTAATTGCGATATTCATTCCTAAACCACCAATAAGGTGGCTCACAAATTTTGAATTATAATTATTCGGTGTTCCGACATTTTTAATATTCACAAGTCCTATTCCGGCGTGTAAAAATGGAAAAGTAGGCGAGTCTTTTAAAGCATAGCTACCTATCAGCTCAATAGGAATCATGGCTGTTTTAAAAGTGCTTTTATTAATTACAGCTTTCATTTCTCCATAGCCTGCTTGAAATTTTATAGTAAACCTAGGAGAAAACTGATAATAAGTATAAGCTTCAATTTTTGGTCTTAAACCGGTATCAGTTACAGGTGAATCTCCAAACAAAAAATTCTGTCCCAAGTTTATACCGGCGCCTTTATTATATTGCCCATATACGTTTCCAACTACAAGCAACATTAATGTTGCTATACATATTAACTTTCTCATAGTAACTCCTTAAAAATTATTCATTTCATATTATTCATTTCATCTGAACATTTATCTCGTTATGTATGAACTGATTACAAATTCCTACAATATATGTACCAAAAATTCTACAATCAAGTAGAAACGATTTATTTGGCTGAAATGTAGGCAGTTAAAAGAATTCTAAGTTAATATTTCCTTGAATTATGCTTCATTTTTTGATACATAGTAACACAACTGGATTCTAATAGTACAACAATACTAAGGAGAACAGGATGAAGTTTTCACTTTCATTGGTGCTACTAACCTCTTTAGGATGGCACAGTTTAATTCAAGCTCAGGAAACCAAAGGCCACTTGGGAGTTGGAGCGTATGCTTCTGGCGTGAAGATGATTTTGGGTGATGTAGACCATAGTACGATAGATCAATGGGGAGGAATTTCAATTTCTTACGGAATATCTGAAAAATTTACTCTTAAGTTTAATGGAGCATATGGTTGGGTTTATCCTCGCGATCCGAATGGTTCTCAATTCCAGCCCACGGGTAACTTTAAAACGCTACTTTATCCGGTAACATTAAGTTTAGATTGGTTGCCCGATCCAAACAAAAGCTTTCGCCCTTTTCTTACTTTTGGTGGCGGTATATTGAATTGGGATGTTCGGGATATGAGAGGGACAGAATCTGTTTGGGATCAGGGTGAGAGCATCAATGGAAGGACAACGAATGTATCCGTTTTAGTTGGAGTCGGAGTTGAAAAATTTCTATCGGCTGGAATTAGTACATCATTATTTGCAAGAATTCATTATTTACTAAAAGGTAATGAAGATACAATTGGAACGGGAGATGACAATCGAGCTGTTGCAGAAGTGGGAATAGGACTGACATTTTTCAATAATCCCAATAAGGATACCGATGGAGATGGTATTTTTGATCGATGGGACCTCTGTGTCGATGCAGCGGAGGATTATGATAACTACAAAGATTTAGATGGTTGTCCTGACTTAGATAATGACGAAGACGGAATACTCGACAAACTTGATAGTTGCCCTGACTTGCCTGAAGATTTGGATGGATTTCAAGACGAGGATGGTTGTCCGGACATCGACAATGATGGGGACGGAATACCTGATCTTAGGGATAAATGCCCTAATATAGCGGAAGATATAGACAATTTTCAAGACGATGATGGTTGTCCTGATCCAGATAATGATGGGGATGGTATCGAAGATGATAAGGATAAATGTCCAAACGAAGCTGAGAACATGAATGGATTTGAAGATGGTGATGGTTGCCCTGATGAAAAACCGGAAATCTTGACCAAAGAAACGCCGATCATTCTAAAGGGAATAAATTTTGAAAGTGGCAGCTCCCGGCTTACATTTGCATCATTCATCGTTCTTGACACTGTTTTTCAAACCCTTACAGATCATCAGGAAATCGAAATCGAAATCCGTGGTTACACAGATAGCTCGGGTGATTGGACGGCCAATTTAAAACTTTCACAGCAAAGAGCGGATGTTATAAAACTTTATATTATTAAAAAGGGAATTGCAGCGGAAAGGATGAGAGCCGTTGGGTATGGAGAATCAAATCCAATTGCTTCAAATGCATCGCCGGAAGGCAGGGCAGCCAACAGAAGAATTGAATTTGCCCGAACTAAATGAGTTAACTTTATTTAGTCTGCTAGCAATCAAAACACTTCAAATTTCCTTACTTCTTGAAAATCAAATAGATGGCGATAAACGGAAGAAAGGGTTTTCCTTTTCAGCTAAAAACATCCTTAATAAGGAGGGGAATTTTGATCTTGAGGGAAGGGGTTGTAGCAAGTACATTGCCTTGACATTTCATCAATTCTTTCATATCCTTTGTGGTTATACATTTTATTGATATATTGTGTTTCAATTTTTGTAAAAGGTGAGAATGAATGACTAAACAGTTCAAAAACTTTATTGGCGGTGAATGGGTGGATTCCTTTTCCGGGGAAACTTTTGAAAACAGAAATCCGGCTAATTGGGATGAAATAGTCGGCGTTTTTCCCAAATCAAATGAAGAGGATGTTAACAAAGCGGTTGAGGCTGCAAGGAAAGCTTTTGATAGTTGGCGGCTAGTGCCTGCTCCCGAAAGAGGGGAGATTATGAAAAAAGCCGGTGATATTATGTCTGCTAGAAAAGAAGAGATTTCCAGGCTAATGACTCGTGAGATGGGAAAAATATTGGCCGAAACCAGAGGAGATACACAAGAGGGGATAGATACCGCTTATTATGCCTTTGGTGAAAGTCGTCGTTTATTTGGCCGCACGGTTCCGTCGGAATTACCCAATAAATTCAATATGACTACCCGGATTCCAATTGGTGTAGCAGGGATCATTTCACCCTGGAATTTTCCAATGGCAATACCAACATGGAAAATTTTTCCAGCATTAACTTGTGGGAATACGATTGTTTTTAAACCGGCATCAGATACGCCAGCGACAGCGACTCTTTTTGTTGAAATTCTGGCAGAAGCGGGGGTTCCTCCACGCGCTATCAATTTGGTGCATGGAACGGGATCGCAAGTTGGCAATCCCATTGTGAATCATCCCGTTATTAATTTGATTTCTTTTACCGGCTCGACAAAAGTTGGTAAATCCATAAATCAAAATGCAGGCTTTCAATTAAAACGCGTGTCCCTGGAGTTGGGTGGAAAAAATGGTCAAATTGTTATGGCAGATGCCAACCTGGAATTAGCTCTTGAAGGTGTTTTGTGGGGAGCATTTGGAACAACCGGACAACGTTGTACTGCTACCAGTCGACTAATTCTGGATGAGAAAATTCATGATTCGTTTCTAGAGATGCTGGTGAAAAGGACAAACAACTTAAAGCTTGGCGATGGTCTTGATGAGTCTGTCGAAGTAGGTCCTCTTATCAATCAATCCCAGGTTGAAATTATAAGTAAATATGTTGAAATTGGAAAAAACGAAGGTGCCAAACTGCTTTGCGGAGGAGAAACAGCAAATCTGGGAAGTTTAGCAAAGGGATGGTTCTACAAACCCACAATATTTACAGATGTTAGCAGGGATATGAGAATAGCCAAGGAAGAAATCTTTGGACCGGTTTTATCTGTTTTGAAAGTTTCATCTCTCGATGAAGGTGTTGATGTTCTGAATGATTCCACTTATGGGCTTTCTTCTTCGGTTTATACAAAAGACATCAATGCAGCATACAAAGCGATGAGAGACATAGAAGCCGGAATTACATACATTAACGGGCCGACGATTGGCGCTGAATGCCATATGCCTTTTGGTGGTGTAAAGGCAACAGGCAATGGCCATAGAGAAGGCGGCTGGCAGGTTTACGAATTTTTTTCCGAAGTAAAAACATGTTATGTGGACTTCAGCAATAAATTACAAAAAGCCCAAATTGATAATCGATAAATATAAGAAAGCAGACACATCAAATCTGTTCTTAGGAGATTGTAATGGAAATCAAGCCATCCGAAGTAATGAGTGTTTTAAGTAAGCACATGTTGGTAGATGGCTATGACTTTGTAGTCGATTTAAGAAACAGTTGTGGCAATTATCTTGTAGAAGCCCGCAGTGGCGATCGTTATTTGGATTTTTTTACTTTTTTTGCCAGTAATCCATTGGGATTTAACCATCCCCAAATGTGTATGCCGGATGTTCAGTCAAAGCTTGCATTAGCCGCAACTCAGAAGCCCTCCAATTCTGATTTTTATACAACGGAACTTGCAGAATTTGTAGAAACATTTTTTGAAAACACTTTACCAAAAGATGTATTCAAATATATTTTTTTAATTTCCGGCGGCGCTCTTGCTGTTGAGAATGCATTAAAAACAGCATTCGATTGGAAAATAAGAAAGAACTTTGCCAAAGGTTATAAAGAAGAGCGGGGTTTAAAAATTTTACATTTTCAAGAAGCGTTCCATGGCAGAAGTGGATATACTCTTTCCATAACGAACACAGCAGATCCACGTAAAACCATGTATTTTGCCAAATTTGATTGGCCCAGAGTTCTAAATCCTAAAATCACTTTTCCATTGAATGAGGAAAGTAGGAATAAGGTGATTCAACTTGAACAAGAAAGTATAAATCAGATTAAAAATGCGATTCAGGAAAACACGGATGACATTGCAGCAATTATCATAGAGCCGATCCAAGGAGAGGGAGGGGACAACCATTTTCGCAAGGAATTTTTCGAAAGTTTGCGACAAATATGTGATCAAAATGATATTTTGTTGATTTTTGACGAAATTCAATCCGGTGCCGGAATTACCGGGATGTGGTGGACTTTTGAACACTTTGGTATAGAACCGGATATTTTGTGCTTTGGTAAAAAGATACAGGTTTGTGGAATTGTTGTATCCCAAAGGATCGATGATATAGAAGGCCATGTGTTTCAGGAGTCGAGCAGGATCAATTCAACCTGGGGCGGTAACTTTGTTGATATCGTTCGCAGTAAAAAGTACATAGAGATCATTACTCAAGACAATCTCGTTGAAAATGCCGCGATTCAGGGAGAATATTTTCTTAGTAAATTAAAAAACCTGGTTGGGAATTTTCCGGAACTAGTTTCAAATGTTCGCGGCAGAGGTCTGTTTTTAGCTTTCGAATTATCGTCACGGGAAATACGAGATAAAATTATTAACGAGACGTTTTCCCGAAAAATGGTGATTCTAAAAAGCGGTATAAAATCGATACGATTTCGTCCATCCTTAATAATTTCGGAAAGTGAAATCGATGAAGGAATCGAAGTATTAAGCAAATCGATTCATGCTGTATTAAATTAATAGATGGAAACCGGGACTCTCTATATTGTTAGTACGCCAATCGGGAATTTAGGTGATATTACATATCGCGCATGTGATGTTCTTTCAAAAGTTGATTTGATTGCTGCAGAAGATACAAGAACCAGTCGAGTGCTTTTAAATCATTATAAGATCTCGACGAAAGTTACAAGTTTTCATTCTTATAACCAGGCCAAGAAAACGCCGATTATTATTAAGAAGCTTATGAACAATGAGAATATTGCAGTAATCACTGACGCCGGTACACCTGGAATTTCAGATCCAGCGTATTATCTTGTAAATCAAGCAATTGAGAAAAACATACCGATAATTCCGGCTCCAGGCGCATCAGCTCTACTTGCTGCATTAGTAGTTTCCGGATTGCCTACAAATCGATTTGTGTTTGAAGGATTTCTACCGGTGAAAAAAGGGCGTAGATCAAGACTGGTTCAATTGAGTGAGGAAAAACGGACAATTGTATTATTTGAATCTCGCCATCGGTTATTGAAAACGTTAAAAGAATTATTTGAATATTTGGGCAATCGTGACTTAGTTATTGCCCGGGAATTAACTAAATTGTATGAAGAGATAAATCGAACAACTATAGAAAAAGCAATTCAAACATACGAGCAGAGGATTAATAAAGGCGAGTTCGTTTTAGTTGTTCAAGGAATGTCAAAATGAAGATGGGTTTAGTGGTGGAAAAGGATAAAATGGTTTCGATAAAAAATGTTTGGGATTCGATGAAGACCACATTTCTAAAGATAATTGAACCACTAGGCAATTTTCTTGTCCGATTAAATATTAATCCGAATGCTTTTACAACCGTTGGGTTTAGTATTAGTATGTTTTCCGGTTATTTTTTTGCGACGGGTTCCCTCAGATTGGGAGCCGTTTTTGTTTTTCTTTCGGGAATATTCGATATTCTGGATGGGAAAATAGCGCGTGCATCAAACCAGGTAACTCGCTTTGGGGCATTGTATGACTCGACGCTGGATAGATAGGCAGAAATGATTGTTTATTTTGGTATTGCATATTATTTCATTTCTCAAGATATGTTTAAATCATCTATAGCAAGTTGTATTGCTTTGGGTGGGTCTGTGATGGTTAGTTATGTTCGGGCACGAGCTGAAGGATTGGGGTTTTCTTGCAAAGTTGGAATTTTCCAAAGGCCAGAAAGAATAATCACAATGGGTGCGGCGGCGCTCATTCATGTATATGCATTGTCAGTAGGAATGGTCATACTTGCGATAATGACAAATGTCACGGCTATCCAGAGAATATACTTCATTTATAGCAAGGAAAACGGAAAGAAAGATGAAATCATTGATGAATTTGACAAAATGGGTTAATGTGGTTTTTAGCCGAAAAGAAGAATTTTGAAGAACAATTGATGAGGTTGAGATGACAAATAGGGCTGATATTAAACCCGTTGAAGGTAAGCTTGGGATTATGTTGGTAGGATTAGGGGCAGTCAGTACCACTTTTATCGCAGGTGTTGAGACCATAAAAAAAGGGTTAGCCAAACCGATAGGATCACTTACCCAAATGGGCGCCATTCGGTTAGGAAAACGAACCGAACACAAAAACCCGCTCATAAAAGAGTTGGTTCCATTATATAACCTTGATGATTTAGTCATTACCTCTTGGGATATTTTCGAAGATAATGCATATCAAGCTGCTTTAAAAGCGGGTGTATTGGAACGTCATCATTTGGATTCTGTCAAAGACGAGCTCGAATCCATGAAGCCGCAAAAGGCTGTTTTTAACCAGGAGTATGTTAAAAAATTATCTGGAACTCATGTAAAGACAGGAAATTCCAAACGAGATTTAGCCAACCAATTGATGGATGATATTCAATCGTTTAAGGAAATGTACCAACTAAGAGATGTTGTGATGATCTGGTGCGCCAGTACCGAAATTTTCATCAAGACTGGCGAAATTCACCAATCAATGGATACTTTCGAAAAAGCTATAGATGCAAACCATCCTGAAATTGCTCCAAGTATGCTTTATGCTTATGCAGCGCTGCAATGTGGGATTCCGTTTATTAATGGCGCGCCGAATTTATCGGTAGATTTTCCTGCAATGATCCAGCTTGCCGACATGAAAAATGTTCCTATTGCAGGAAAAGATTTTAAGACCGGTCAAACCCTTATGAAAACAATTTTAGCACCAGGCCTTAAAGCCAGATTACTTGGATTATCCGGGTGGTTTTCAACCAATCTTCTTGGCAACCGGGACGGTGAAGTTTTAGACGATCCGGAGTCGTTTAAAACCAAAGAAGAAAGTAAGCTCTCCGTCCTTGAATATATTTTTCAACCGGATATATACCCGGATCTGTACAAAGATTTTTATCATAAAGTTCGTATAAATTATTATCCCCCCCGGGGGGATAATAAGGAAGGGTGGGATAATATAGACATTTTTGGCTGGATGGGATATCCTATGCAAATCAAGATAAATTTCCTTTGTCGGGATAGCATTTTGGCAGCGCCGATAGTTTTGGACCTTGTCCTTTTTATGAATTTAGCACAAAGGGCAGGTATGAAAGGGATTCAAGAATGGCTGTCATTTTATCTCAAAAGTCCGATGTGTTTACCCGACTTATACCCGGAACACGATCTTTTTATACAGCATATGAAATTGAAAAATACTCTCAGGTATTTAATGGGCGAAGAACAAATTACGCATCTTGGCTTAGATTATTACCAATAATTTGATTATAATCCATCAACATATTTCCTCTACCTCATTAACCAATGAGAACTAGCTCACCACTAAAGGACATACTAAAAACTTCGTTGCCTGCGATTGTCGATTTATCTTCACAAACAATCATGTGGACAATCGAAGCTATTCTGGTGGGTATGATTAGTGCAGCTGCCTTCGCCGGTGTCGGGATGGCCATCCAGATCATCATATTATTTTTCACACTTCTTTTGACTTTCGTTGTGGGTAGCTCTATTATCATCAATCGTCATTTAGGGGCGAACAATACTTGGGAAGCCAACCACATAATGGCCCAGGCTCTTTTAATGGGCATCATTATTTCGATATTAACGGGACTCACATGGTACTTCGGCGCAACATTACTATTTAAGTTAATTCGCGAAAGCGAACCTATCGCCCAGCAGGCCGGAGTTCAGTACCTGCAAATTCTTTCAGTATTTGCCCCTCTGATTGTCACAAATTTTATTGCTGTCGGAATTATTCGAGGAGCCGGGGACACGAAAATTTCTATGTTTTTGAATTTAATCATCAATACGCTTAACCTAATTTTGGCGCCAATCTTAATATTTGGTTTATTGGGGTTTCCTCGAATGGAGGTTCGTGGGGCAGCCTATTCTGTGGGTATTTCTCACTCAATAGGCTTTTTTCTCACGATATATATATTACGATCAAGAAAAAGCCGGCTATTTCTTTCGTTTCGGGAAATTACAACACCGAATCTTAAGAGTTTTAAAAGGCTCTTTAAAATTGGTTTACCAACAACTGTTGAACAATTATCCTGGGCAATTGGCCAAATAGTTATCACGTTTTATGTTGCTAGATTAGGAATTTTATTTCTAGCAGTCCATCAAGTATTTATGCGAATACAAGCAGTTCTGTCCATGGTTTTTATGGGATTCAGTTTAGGCGCCATGACCTTGGTGGGTCAGAACATTGGCGCGAATGAACACCAACGTGCAGAGCAAACCGGTAAAACAGCGGTCTACGTGACTTTAGTTTTTGTTCTTTTGATTGTTTCTTGTATCATATTTTTAAACGATTCGCTCATCAAAATTTTTACAGATGACCCTACAGTTATTCAAATGGCAATGAGTATTATCGTAATTTTTGCTTTGATTCAAATCCCAAAGGCATTGAATACGGTTATGGGTGGAAATCTTCGGGGCGCAGGTGATCTTAAATGGTTGATGTTTCTTTCAATGATTTCTGTGATCGTCATAGAAATTGGCGCAACATGGGTTGTTGCATTTATTTTCAGCTTTTCGTTGGGAGGCATTTGGATTGTTTTGAGTATTGATGAAATGATGAGAGTATTGTTGAACTATTGGCGTTTTCATGGGGGCAAGTGGAAATTGATTGATTTATAACGGGAAGGCTGTATGAAACCGGGTAAAGGACTATTGATTAGTTTTGAAGGAATTGATTTCAGCGGAAAATCCGTTCAGTCTGAATTATTGTACAAAAAAACAAAAGAAAGCTATACTGTAAAGAATTGCCCGGTATATCTGTTTCGAGAACCGGGAGGATCAAAAATTTCAGAACTTATTCGAGAAATTTTATTGGACCGATCATTAACGATGATGAATTCCTACACGGAACTACTATTATACTCTGCTGCACGATCTCAGTTAATCGTAGAAAAAATCATTCCAGAACTTAATCGTGGTTCAATCGTAATTTGTGATCGGTTTTATGATTCGACAGTAGCTTATCAAGGCTATGGAAGAAGCATTGAACTTGACAAAATCAAAATGGCAAATCACATTGCAACACATGGTGTAAAACCCAAGATTACTTTAATTATCGATGTGGAGCCACAAATGGCTGCAGATCGTCAGCGAAAAGCGGGTTTTAATCGTGATCGGTTGGAGAATGAAAAGCTGTCATTTCATCAAAAAGTACGGGCAGGATATTTACAACTTGCCGTAGATGAGCCGGACCGGGTAAAAATAATTAATGGAAATGATAAAATAGAGGAAATTTCAAAAAAGATTTGGCAACTTATAAAAACAGATTTAAAAAAAAACTTTTAAATTAGTGTTTGGTCGAAAAGAACCTATCTGTCATTCTCGCATGTTTTTAGCTGGAATTAATTTGCAATAGGGACACTGTTATTCGAGTTTTCGTTCAAGCAATGATTAAACGAACCTTATTTTTCGAAATACTGTCGGAGGAATTATGAGTAAAAAAACTCAACCTTATGTTATCATCGTTCTAAT
Source organism: candidate division KSB1 bacterium (assembly GCA_022566355.1). Taxonomy (NCBI): domain Bacteria; kingdom Pseudomonadati; species Candidatus Zhuqueibacterota bacterium. The sequence goes on along the minus strand of JADFJB010000002.1, from coordinate 15,983 downwards.
TTTAGTTGCAATTACCTTCAGTGGTTGGCTGGCAAATTCTTCGACCACCATGGATCCCGATCTCTATGTGACACTCAAGAAAAACATGACGCTTTTCAAGCGTATTTATGAGGAGATATCATTCCGCTACGTCGAGGAGGTTGATCCGGAAGCTTTCATAAGAGCCGGTATTGAAGGGATGACCAGTCGGCTCGATCCGTATACAAATTTTGTGGAACAGGAAGAAAATGACAATCTCCGTACCGTAACCGAAGGAAAATACGGCGGTGTGGGAATGACGATAAGCAAAAGAGGGAGATTAACAGTTGTTGTTGAACCGCCATATGAAGACGATCCTGCAGGGAAAGCAAATATTCATGAAGGAGATGTACTTATTGAAGTTGATGGAAAGAACACAGAAGATCGTTCTCTTTCTGAAATTGCACAATTGTTACGGGGAAAGCCTGGTACATCTGTAAGATTAAAAGCCAAGCGATCTGGAGAGGCAGACATTCTTGAATTTAGATTGGTACGAGCCATGATTGTCGTTCATGACGTTTCCTATGCTGACATTATAAAAGATGACATCGGTTATATCCGTTTAACCCGGTTCTCCAAGTATGCTGCCGATCAGCTTGAAGAAGCTTTGAAGGAACTTAAAGCCAAAAACATGAAAGGATTAATTTTAGACTTAAGGAATAATCCTGGTGGACTTCTGAATTCTGCTGTTAATGTAGCAGACCTGTTCTTACCAAAAGGAGAGCTTGTTGTTTATACAAAAGGCCGCTCGGAACGATCGAATATGAAATATCATTCGCCAAACGAGCCCGTTCTACCGGATTTGCCTATGGTTGTCCTGGTGAATGGATTTTCAGCGTCAGCTTCAGAAATTGTTGCAGGCGCCATTCAAGATTTGGATCGTGGATTAATCATTGGGTCAAGAACTTTTGGTAAAGGTTTAGTGCAAACAGTTGTTCCTTTTTCTCGAAACACGGCACTTCGACTTACAACTGCAAAATATTACGTTCCCAGCGGTAGATTGATTCAGAAGCTGTCCCGTTTAAATAGAGACAGCCACATATTTAGAAATCAGGATTCCGAACTAATTTCTGATTCTTCAAAAACAAATAGAAAAGAATACCGCACTAAATCTGGAAGGATCGTATATGGCGGCGGAGGTATAAAACCGGATATAGAATTTGACCCCGAAATATTATCCAGTTATGAAAGAGCCCTAATTCGACAATCCATGTTTTTTAATTTTGCCATTTCATACTCCGGAAGTTTTACTAAAACGCCGGGCATAAGTGATCAATTATTGGCTGAATTTAGAAAATATATAGAAGAAAATGAATTCACCTTCGATCTGGAGGGAGAAGAAGAAATTAAAAACCTTGAAAAAATAATTGCAGAAAATAATTTCGCGGGACTTGAGGATCAACTGATCTCAATACGCGAATCGTTAAATCAAATCAAAAACAATCAATTTGAAGCACACAGAGACTTTATCCAAAAGAATCTAAGAAAAGAGATTGCCGCAAAGTTAAATGGGTCGCGCGGTCAGGTTGAATCTAATCTTCAAGAAGACCATATTTTCCAAACCGCATTTGAAGTTCTAACCAATCCTACAGAATATTCAATGAAACTTGGAAAATAGATACGTCCTTTAGTTTCAGATTTCCTCTTCAAACGACCGTCTTAAAATTGGTTTTGGGTAACATATTGTAAGGGATGTAAAAAGTGATTTTCAGGGGATTGCAGGAGTTGAGTTAAAGTAGATAAATTTCTTTTTTAGTAAGAGTTTAGTAAAGATTCCGCTGTCTTTAATTAAAGTTTTATATTCGAATGATAATAAGTTAAGGAGCAATTGATGTCTATTAAAATGGTATACTCCTTTGGCGATGGCAAAGCTGAAGGCAAATCTGAAATGAAACATTTGTTGGGAGGAAAAGGAGCAAACTTAGCTGAAATGAGCAACCTGGGAATTCGGGTTCCCGCTGGTTTTACAATTACAACCGAAGTTTGCAAAAGGTACTATGCAAATGACCATAAATATCCCCAGGAATTAGAAGCCCAGGTTAAAGAAGCTATTTCTGAAGTTGAAAATAGTATGGGCGCTAAATTTAATGATTCGACCAACCCGCTTTTGCTATCGGTCAGGTCAGGCGCTCGGGCTTCGATGCCGGGGATGATGGACACTGTCCTTAACCTCGGCTTAAATGATGTAAGCGTTCAGGGGATTATTAAACAATCTAACAACGAACGCTATGCCTGGGATTCTTATCGTCGATTTGTTCAGATGTATGGCGATGTCGTTATGGATTTGAAGCCGGAATCAAAAGAAGCAGAGGATCCGTTTGAAGTTATTATCGATGAAATGAAGGCTGTTCGGGGCGTTAAACTAGATGCGGATCTCATAGCAGCTGACGTAAAGGAATTGGTTACCCTTTTTAAAATGTTGATTAAAGAAAAGAAAGGAGCCGATTTCCCAACAGATCCCTGGGAACAGTTATGGGGGTCTATCGGCGCTGTATTTAATTCCTGGATGAACCAAAGAGCGATCACTTATCGAAAACTGAATGGAATCCCAGCAGATTGGGGAACAGCCATAAATGTTCAGGCGATGGTTTTTGGAAATATGGGTGATGATTGTGCAACCGGCGTTGCCTTTACTCGTGACCCGGCTACAGGCGAGAATGTGTTTTTTGGAGAGTATTTAATAAATGCACAGGGTGAAGATGTTGTTGCGGGAACTCGAACACCTCAACAAATCACCCAAAAGCATAGTCAACTAACAGCTATTCAATGCGATATGCCGGAAGAGGTCAGGAAAGAAAAAGCTTTATCATTAGAAGAATATATGCCTGAAGCATATCAGGAATTGGTTGGAATATACAAAAAACTGGATCATCATTACCGGGATATGCAAGATATTGAGTTTACAATTCAACGAAACAAATTGTGGATGCTTCAAACCAGGAATGGCAAAAGAACAGCAGAAGCAGCTGTTCGAATCGCAGTGGAAATGGTAGATGAAGGATTAATCACTCGCGATGAAGCGGTACTGAGAATTAACCCGAATCAACTCGAACATCTGCTGCACCCGCAATTTGATCCTGAAGCGAAAAAAAATGTAGTTGCTAAAGGATTACCGGCATCGCCAGGTGCTGCAACGGGTAGGGTTGTATTTCATGCCGATGAGGCGGAGGTGTGGGTGGAACGAGGAGAAAAAGTCATCCTGGTCCGAATCGAAACCTCACCGGAGGATATTGGGGGAATGCATGTAGCTAATGGAATTTTAACCTCCCGAGGTGGCATGACTTCTCATGCCGCGGTTGTAGCGCGTGGAATGGGTACTTGTTGTGTTGCAGGTGTTGGCACTTTGAATATAAGCTACTCGAATCGAGAAATCCGAATTGGAGATCTCGTAATTAAAGAGGGCGATAATATTTCTTTAAATGGAACGACGGGTGAGGTTATGACGGGAGAGGTAGCAACGATCGAATCCCAGCTATCCGGAAATTTTGGCAGGTTGATGGAATGGGCAGATGGCATCCGCAAATTGAATGTTCGCACCAATGCAGATACGCCACATGATTCCAAAGTGGCCCGGAATTTCGGTGCGGAAGGAATTGGACTTTGTCGAACAGAGCACATGTTTTTTGAAGGGGATCGTATAAAAGCGGTGCGGGAAATGATTTTAGCTGATGATGAAGCGGGTCGTCGCTCTGCGCTCGACAAACTGCTTCCCATGCAAAAAGGCGATTTTTACGAAATCCTAAAAGTTATGAAAGATTTACCGGTAACCATTCGTACTCTTGATCCACCGTTGCATGAATTTTTACCTCACGAAGAAAAGCAACAGCAAGAGATGGCCGATGAAATGGGTATTTCTTTGGAAGATGTGAGGAACAAAGTTGAAAGCCTAAGCGAGTTCAATCCGATGTTAGGCCATCGCGGTTGCCGCCTGGGCATTGTTTACCCGGAAATAACCGAAATGCAAGCTCATGCAATCATTGCAGCAACTTGTGAATTGGTAAAAGAAGGGATCAACGTTTACCCGGAAATTATGATCCCCCTCATTGGAACCAAAGAAGAATTGATCCACCAGCGGGAAATTATTGAGAAAGTTGCCAAAAGGGTTCAAGAAGAATACGGCATAGAAGTCGATTATTCAATTGGAACAATGATTGAAATTCCCCGAGCGGTTCTTATCGCAGACAAGATTGCCGAAGTTGCCGATTTCTTTTCTTTTGGTACCAACGATTTAACCCAGCTTACTTATGGATACAGCAGGGATGACGCAGGAAAGTTTTTGGCAGCGTATCAAGAGATGAATATTCTTCCGGAAGATCCGTTCCAGGTATTAGATCAGGAAGGAGTCGGACAGCTTGTCAAGATGGGTGTGGAAAAAGGTAGATCTACTAAACCGGATCTTAAAATCGGAATATGCGGAGAACACGGAGGAGAGCCGAAATCCGTTGAATTCTGCCACAAAGTGGGAATGAATTATGTTAGCTGTTCACCATACAGGGTGCCAATTGCCAGGTTAGCCGCTGCACAAGCGGTTTTAAAAGAGAAATAGTTGTCTTTTTTGCGATGAGATAAAAATATTTTCCAAGTTCTGAAAAGACAGCATAAAACAACTAAAGGAAGTTTGTGACGATCCGAAATATTTATAGTTATTACAATTTCCCCCAGCAAGAAACCGAAGGGAGCAAAGTCGCAGGATATGTTTAAAGTATTCTGCGATTTTGATGGCACGATTAGCCTCAATGATGTAGGAAACGAGTTCTTTACCAAATTCACAAACGGGAAAGCCAAAAGTTTTGTCGATTTATGGAAAGAAGGCAAGATAGATTCTAAGGAGATGTACCTCCATTCGGTTGCGCAGTTAAATATTTCCCGGCATCAATTGTATGAATTCATAAACAGTCAAAGAATCGATCCGTTTTTTTTCGATTTTGTCAAACAATGTGAAGCCGGTTCAGATCAGGTAAGCATTGTTAGTGATGGGATGGATTTTTATATACAACCATTATTATTACGAAACGAATTAAACTACTTAACCGTATACTCCAATAAATTATTTTGGAGTAATGGTAAATTAAAAGCGGAGTTTCCTTATTATGAATGGTCATGTGGTAAATGTGCTAATTGCAAGGGATACCATCTTCGCCGGTTTAAGGAACCGGGTGATGAATTGATACTGATAGGAGATGGATTATCAGATGTTTGTGCAATAAAGGAAGCCGATATAATTTTTGCCAAAAATGACCTTGCTAAACATTGTTTAAAAAACGAAATTGAGTTTATTGAATTCCGAAATTTTTCTGATATCATTGATCAATTTAATAAAAAAAGTAAATCTTAAAAAAGGAGGTTAAAAATGGCTGCAAAAGTTTGGGAAGATATTAAAAAAGGGGTTGAGGATTCGATTACATTTGCAACGGAAAAAACCAAAGAATTCACAGCAATTAGCAAGTTAAAATTGGCCATATCCGGATTGAAAAGAAAAACTGATGGTAAGTTCAAAGAGCTTGGCAAATATGTTTATGGGAAAACAACAGAAGGTAAAGTCTCCGAATTGGAAAAAGATGAAAGCGTAAAGGAACTGATTACGGATATCAATTCCCTGAAAGATGAATTAAAAACAAAAGAACAAGCGCTTGAAGAGGTTGGCAAAAAGGATGTAAAAGTTGAAGAAGTGATTGTTGCAGAGGAAGATGTAACCAAGTCCTAGTTCGCTTATATATAGTTCTTTAGTTATTAAAAAGCGGTTGATACTTAATTTTATCAGCCGCTTTTTCTTTATAGTATAATTTATCCTCTTGATGTCCTGCCAGCGGCTCCCGCTTTCTATTGAATTTCCTAGCGAATTCAATTAAATTAAGCCAAATTAAAATAATAGGTTAGCGATACTTTTTAGGAGATTTATGCAAGATTTGTTTGAAAAACAAGATCCTCAAGATTCGTCTAAAAAGCCAACCGGGCCGTTGGCAGATCGTGTCCGTCCGCAAAATTTAAATCAGATTGTCGGACAAAAGCACATTTTAGGTGAAGATAAAATTCTCTACAAAGCAATAAAGAGTGATCAATTGTTTTCTATGATTTTTTGGGGGCCGCCAGGTGTCGGGAAAACCACCCTGGCAAGAGTAATCGCAAACGAAACCCAAAGCTCGTTTTATTCCTTAAGCGCAGTTGCTGCTGGGGTAAAAGAGGTTCGCAAAGTATTGGAGCAGGCCAGAATCAACTTAAACCGATTGCAAAAGAGATCCATTCTTTTTATAGATGAAATCCATCGTTTCAACAAAGCGCAGCAAGATGTTTTATTGCATGAAGTTGAAGACGGTACGATCATTTTAATTGGGGCGACGACTGAAAATCCATCATTCGAAGTGAATTCACCGCTTTTATCTCGTTGCCGGGTTTTCCAAATATTTCAACTGGAAGCAGATGAAATCCGGGAGATTATTGACAATGCCTTATCATCAGATCAAACATTGAACAAGCTTCAAATTGATTTTTCGGATAGCAGCATCGAACTATTGATCCGGATGTCATCCGGAGATGCAAGAGTCGCACTAAGCGCTCTTGAATTGGCTGTTTCCATGGGTGGAAAAAGTGATGGAAATGAAGTTAAAATAACGAATGAAATACTGCAGCAAGCTTTTCAAAGCCGGTCATTATATTACGATAAAAATGCAGATTATCATTATGATGTCATTTCTGCATTTATTAAAAGTGTCCGTGGCTCTGATCCCGACGCCGCGCTCCATTGGTTGGCGCGAATGATTGATGCCGGGGAGAAACCAGAATTTATCGCACGGCGAATGATCATTCTAGCATCTGAAGATATTGGTAACGCTGATCCCCAGGCGATCGTGGTTGCTACTTCGGGATTTACAGCCGTCACTTACATAGGAATGCCTGAGGCTAAATTGGTGCTTGCCCAGGTGGCAACTTATCTGGCATCGGCACCGAAGAGTAATGCTTCTTATTTAGCCATTCAGAGAGCACTGGAAGATGTAAAAACCCATAAGCAATTGGCAGTTCCGTTACATTTACGGAATGCACCGACACCCCTGATGAAAACAGCCGGTTATGGAGAAGATTATAAATATCCTCACAATTTTGAAAATAATTTTACTAACCAGGAATATCTACCGAAGGAACTTGCAGATAGAATTTATTATCACCCCTCCAACAATGGTTATGAAAAGCAGGTAAACGAATATTTAATACATCTTTGGCAAAAACGAAGAAACAAGAATGCGGGAGAAAAGTAGAATATTGAAGAAATCTATTGGCGTTGACATTGGTGGCACAAATTTAAAGACAGCGATTGTTATGGAATCTGGCGAATATGAACATTTATCCTACAGGGATACCGAAGCAAGAAAAGGCCCAAAACAAATAATCCGAAATTTAAAATTGGAAATAAAGAAACTCCTGGATCTTAATAATAACATTGTCGGAATTGGTATTGGATGCGCAGGTCAGGTAAAAGTTGGAACCGGGGAGGTGTATGACCCCCCTAATTTTCCTAATTGGCACAAGGAAAATTTAAAAGAAATCATAGAAAAAGAATTTGGTTTAACAACTTTTGTGGACAATGATGGAACGGTTGCTGCATTTGCAGAGAGTTTATTTGGAGCTGGTCGCGACTCAAATTATTTTATGCTGGTAGTTCTTGGTACAGGAGTCGGAGCTGGATTGGTTTTTAATAAGAAGATTTACCATGGTTCAATTGGTATAGCTGGAGAATTTGGGCATTTCACAGTGAATTTTGATGGGCCCCAATGCAAGTGCGGCCAAAATGGATGCATCGAAAGATATGTTGGTTCCAAATGGATTGTGGAACAAGCGAACCAAATGATTTCGCAAAATCCAAAATCCAAATTGAATGAATTGCCTGAGGATGAATGGACTCCGAAAAGAATATCGGATCTTGCAAACGCCGGTGATAAGTTATGCATTCAAGTCATGAATAATGTAGGCACGCATTTGGGGATTGCTTTGGGTTCCGTAATCAATTTATTAAACCTGGATATGATAGCAATTGGAGGAGGTATTTCCAATGCCGGTTCGGTATTGTTTGATCCAATGAAAAAATCCCTACAAAAACATTCTATGTCAATTCCACAATCTATGGTTGAAATTAGAAGAGCTGAACTTGGAGAATATGCCGGAATTATCGGGGCAGGATCGATGGTATTCACAAATTAGTCGATCATGAAATCGATCTTTTACATTGTTCTTTTGTTTATACTCATTCTTTTGCAGGTCGGGGATTCTTTATCTGCGCAAACACCCCCTGATACATTACGCAACTATACATTTACTGAACAACCGGATATCGATACCACCATTGACTATCGTGCGCATAATGTCAATATTGAAGCGGGTTCAAAAATTACTCGCTTGTCCGGCGACGCTGAAGTAAAGTACCAAGGGATGCAATTAAATGCAGGATTAATAACAATCGATTGGAAGCTGAACACCCTGATTGCCGAACCGATGTTGGACACAACGGCTACCGATGGCAAAAATGGCAGCGAACCTAAATGGGTCGGCTACCCGGTATTTATTGATAATGGACAGGAAATGTCAGGCGAAAAGATAGTCTATAATTTTATCACCCAAAAGGGTCGGATCACAAAAGGCCGTACTAAATTTGAAGAGGGGTATTATATCGGATCGACAGTGAAATTAAATTCGAGAGATGAAATTTTTGTGAAGGGTGGAACATTTAGTACCTGCAGTTTACCGGACCCGCACTATTATTTTAAAAGTAGTAAGATGAAAATGATTCCTAAAGACCGAGTGATTGCGAAGCCGATAGTGCTGTATCTTCGTGGAATTCCCTTGATTGCTTTGCCATATGGTGTCTTTCCTAATAAAAAAGGCAGGCATTCGGGAATATTGGTTCCCCGTTATGGCCAGAGTTCTTTTGAGGGAAGATATCTTCGTGGACTTGGTTATTACTGGGCCGCAAGTCAATACTGGGATACAAGAATGGAAGTAGATTTTTTTGAAAAAACCGGTATCATGCTGCATTCAACCACAAATTATGCTCTACGGTATCTGTTAAATGGGTCCATATCCGGATCGATGGTACGTAAGAATATAAGTGATACCCAAAAGGAGCGACGCTGGGATGTTAATTTCAGGCACTCTCAAACGATTTCGCCAACAATGAGAATCAGTGCCGGCGGTTCTTTTGTGAGTGATGCGAGTTACTACCAGGAATTCAGCGCTAATCGCGAGCAAAGGCTTACGAGACAAATCCGTTCGAATGCAACCCTAACCAAGAGTTGGCCTAAAAGCCGAAACAGCCTGACGGTTAATTTATCCCGCAGCCAATTTTTGGACACAAATAATCTCACCGAAACTTTTCCCCAGGTAAGTTTTCGCCATGGTCAAGAACCGTTGGTCAATTTGTTTCGGTCAAAGAAGAATTCATCAAGCGCTTCAAATGAAAAGAGATGGTTCGAGAACATTTATTTTTCCTACAACAACCAGATGTTAAACCGACGATCAAAAACTCGTTCTATTAAGACTAGTACCATCGTTCAAACCGATACCTCTTTTACTCAGACTGACACCACATTTAATATCAACAAATTTGCGGGAGTTGAGCATAACCTCAGTTTTTCGGCGCCATTGCGATTGTTTAAATATTTCTCATTTTCTCAAAACCTCAGGTATGAAGAGATCTGGCAAGATCGTAAAAAGGAGTATTTTTTGGATGAAGAGACCAATACAATAAAGTCTCGTGATAAAAACGGATTTTCAGTCAGGCGAACATTTAATACCAGTATAAGCGCAAACACCAAGTTATATGGTATGTTCCAAACCAGTAGGTTGGGAGGTGTTTCGATTCGACATATTATGACCCCCAGTATTTCCTTTCAATTTCAACCGGATTTTTCCGATCCGGATTATGGTTATTACCAGGAAATTCAGGACACATTGGGAAACATTGTTAGGAAAGACCGGTTTAGCGGCAGCGCCTTTGGTTCTACGCCATCTCGAGGAAAGAAAAGTATTGCTTTGAGTTTGAATAACTTATTTCAAATGAAAACCGGCAGTGGGGAAAATGAAAAGAAGGTTGATTTATTCAGCTATAGTTTGTCCACGAGCCACAATTTCAAATTGGACTCTTTAAAGTGGTCTGGTATTTCATCTAATCTCAGGGTGAGTCCCAGCCGATTATTTAATTTAACATTGAGTATGGGGCACACGTTCTACAAATTTGGAACGACTGGGCAGGTCAATAAATTCTTGTACAAAGAGAATCCTTGGAAACCGGTGCGATTAACGAATTTTAATATTTCTTCCTCATTAAGGTTGGACTATAAAACATTTAGCTTTGGCAAACAGGCAACGGAAACAACAGTTGATTCCGTTGCAGGAGATTTACTGGATCGATCAAAGCCCACAAGAAACCGCTTTGAAGAAGCGGGGGAGATGCGTTCTGCAGGAAAAACACCATGGCAGGCCAATTTTTCTTTCAGCTATCAAGTTTCAAAATTCAATCCGAACTTTCCCACAAAAACAATTTGGCTGAATATGCGAGGTAACATGCAGTTAACAAAAAATTGGCGTGTTAATTATAATGCAAGATATGATCTTAAAAAACAAATTATGGTAGCTCAGGATATATCCATTTATCGTGATCTGCACTGCTGGGAGGCGAGTTTTTCATGGACACCAACCGGACCCTACAAACGATTCTATTTCAAGATTAATATCAAGTCCAGTTTATTGAGTGATATTAAGCTGGAAAAGCGCAGCGGCCGGTCGACGATTTTTGGCTACCAATGATCGAGGATTTTGTGGAAGCACTTCAGCCACAGACGAACACGGATTATCACAGATCAAAAAAAGTCCATAAATGTCATACAGGTAGCTGTGTCCGGACCCGTCGAAGGGAATCTATTTTTAATTTTTTAATATTATGGAAGTTGCTGTTTTTTAACAAGGAGCCTGCAGAAATACATTAATAGGTATCATTGAGTTCTGCAAAATTTGAGGATGTAGCTTGCAACTATTTCCCCGAACCCTGCCGTATAGGGTGGACGTAGCCCTTTTCTTTTAAAATCCTTTTTAATATTTCCCGGGCTCGGAAAATTCTCGCCTTTACAGTTCCGATTGGAATTTGCAAAGTTTCACTAATTTCTTCGTAAGAGTTATCATCCCGGTGCCGCATGTTAATAACGGTTTTATATTTTTCCGGTAAATCTTCCACCGCATCTAATATGATGGAAGTATGTTCGCTAGCGATGGTAAAACTTTCCGGGCTATAGCTATCATCGGCATAATCTCGCTGCACGGTACCATCCTTAGTTTGGATGGGTGTATCAAGGGAATAGGTGCGGAGTTTCTTCTTCCTTAATGTGTCGATGCAATGATTGGTCGCTATTTTAAACAACCAGGTAGAAAAAGCAAATTCTTCGTTAAAGGATGACAAAGCATTATAGGCTTTGATAAATGTCTCTTGAACAATATCTTCTGTAACTTGCGGGTTTTCGATCATTCGGTAAACCAGATTGTAAACGCTTTGACGATATCTTTTCATGAGTTCGTCATATGCATGATCTTCGCCAGCCAGCACTCTATGAATTAATAGTCGATCAATTTCCTGAATCACGACACGCTCAAAGTTGAATGATAATAATTTCATTAAAATAAAGTATATTCATGATTATATCAAGCGTATTATAGCAAATTACTTGCATAAACTGAGCTTTTGTCTTATCCTTTTTTTACGAATCCTATGGAGATAAATTGAAGGCTATTGGAGTTGATATAATAGAAATTGAGCGAATTCAGTTGATGACCGATAAATATGGTCTGCGTTTTTTGTGTAAGATTTATACCGAACGAGAACTGGACTACTGCCGGCTTTCCGATGGTAGCTATCGAGTTAATTCATTGGCTGCCCGTTTTGCAGCAAAAGAAGCTTTTTATAAAGCGGCAAACCAGGTAGTGAAACAAACCATTCCATGGCACGATTGTGAAATCATTAACAAAAAAAACGGGACCCCCCAAATCTGTCTTAATTCTCACACAAAAAGTGAATTGAGAGAAACGACCATTCACCTGTCACTATCACATTGCCACCAATATGCCGTTGCATTTGTTATAATTGATTGAAAAATAAGACAATCATGGAATATATACTCTCTGTTGAACAAATGCGTAAAGCCGATCAATTTGCTATCGATACATTGGGTATTCCCGGATTAATTTTAATGGAAAATGCAGGATTAAAAACCGCCCAGCATATTGCACAAAAGTTTCATCCAATAGCTGGCAAATCCATTGGGATATTTTGCGGCAAGGGTAACAACGGCGGTGATGGATTTGTGATTGGCAGACAGTTGAACAGAATGGGAGCAAACGCACATTTTTGGCTGGTCGGTAAAAAAGCGGAAGTTTCCGGTGATGCGAAAATCAACCTGGACATCGCGGTTAAGTTAGGGTTGCCCATTATCGAGCTTTTATCCTGGGATCCGAATTTGAATTTACAATCTTATGATATCCTTATCGATGCGTTATTGGGGACAGGATTAAAAGGAGATATTCGGGGAATTTATTTGGATATAATTGAAAAAATAAATTCTCATAAAGGCGACGTTGTGGCTGTGGATGCGCCCACGGGATTAGATTGCGATACAGGCAAAATTCTGGGTAAATGCGTTGAAGCCAATTTAACCGTAACAATGGGAAATGTAAAAACCGGAATGCTGTTGTATCCGGGAAAAACATTTGTCGGAGAGCTAGCTATCGCGGATTTGAATGTCCCGGATTTTGCGTTTGAAAAATTGGGTGCTCAAGCATTTTTGCCTCAAAGAGGTGATTATAGAATAATGCTTCCTGACCGGCCTAAGAATGCCTATAAAAATCAATTCGGCAAAATACTGGTTTTGGCAGGATCTACCGGGCTAACAGGAGCGGCAATGCTGTGCTCAAAGGCTGCCTTGAGATCAGGGGCCGGAATGGTTATGCTGGGATGTCCAAAGAGTTTAAACGTTATCTTTGAAGCCGCATTGCAAGAAGTTATGACGGTCCCGTTACCGGAAACTGAAACTGGCAGTATTTCAGCCAATGCGTATGATGCGCTACATGAAGCATTGCAATGGAGCCGTGTTTTAGCGCTTGGTCCCGGATTATCCAGCCATTCTGAAACGATAGTTTTTGTGCATCGTGTGCTAAAAGAGCAATCGCTACCTATTGTAATTGATGCCGATGGCTTGAATAGTATTGCAGAAGATATAAGTTTATTCAAAGATTATGAAGGTGATATAATCATAACTCCACACGTGGGTGAGCTGTCACACTTATGTAAAATTTCTTCTGAAGAGATCCTCAAAGCTCCTGTTGAAATTGTGCGGGAATTTGCGAAAAAATGGCAAGTGGTTCTTCTATTAAAAGGAGCGCCGACAATTATAGGTGATTCAAATAGAAATATATTTTTCAATATTACCGGAAATTCGGGTATGGCAACAGCCGGCGCCGGAGATGTATTAACTGGAATTATTGCGGGTTTATTGGGCCAGGGATTGACGGCCATAGATGCCGCAGTATTGGGCGCCTATCTTCATGGATTGGCTGGAGATCGCGCGGCGTGGCAAACGGGTCAAAGGGGAGTCATCGCCGGAGATATTATGGAAAATGTTTCTCAAACTCTTGCAGACTTGGAAAACCAGGAAGTAGATCTTGTATCTAAGTATTCGCGACCGAAGATTGAACGTATTTATTAGCAACAAGGAGTAATTTCAGAAATCGAAAAAAGAAATATTTTTAAGGTTTTGTTCTTTGTTTTTCCAGTCATTTTCTATGCCGTTTTTATTTATTATCTTTCATCATTTAAAGGCGGCTTACCGGCAATTGGCGTTAAATTAAGCGACAAAGTATTACACATCATTGAATTCTTTATTTTGGGTTGGTTAACCGCCAGGGCAATACATTTTGGCAGCATGGAGTCCATTTCCAAAAAGCTTCTTTTAATTTCGATTATTTCAGGGATTCTCTATGGCGCCTCCGATGAAATCCACCAATTATTTGTTCTTGGCAGATCAAGTGAATGGCTAGATTGGTTTGCCGATTGTATCGGGGTTGTTTTAGGTGTTATTGTTTACCGGCGTTACTACAAAATAGAAAGTAAATCTTTCGGTTTTCCGAAGGATCCAAAGAAACTAAAGGATTGAGTTGAGAGAAGCAGATTTTGAAACAGCCAGTACCATCGAAAATAGGTTGTACTATGATGACAGCTATTTAACGAAGTTTCAGGCCAACCTGGTTGAACAATTTCGCAAGGGAGATCACTTTGCTGTCGTTTTAGATCAAACGGCTTTCTATCCTACCTCGGGTGGTCAAATGCATGATTTGGGCACATTGAATGATCAGCCTGTGTTGGAAGTGCTGGAAGAAGGAGATATGGTTCTTCATTTAATGGAAATTCCGCTCAAAGAGAATAAAATAACCGGAAAAATAGACTGGCATCGCCGTTATGTTTTTATGCAGCAACATACCGCTTTTCATATTTTAGCGCAGACATTTGAGCGCTTCCGTGTCGATACGCTATCATCCTCTCTTGGTGAAACAAAGAGTACTATCGACGTAAAATTAAAGGAATTTTCATGGGAAAAAGCCCTGGAGTTAGAGGAGTATTCAAATCGAATTGTTTTTGAAAATAGATCGGTTGAAAGTACCTGGGTTCAACATCATCAATTAGAGTCTTTGAATCTCCGTAAATTACCACCCAAAATGGATCGGCCCATTCGGCTTGTTTCAATAAAAGATTTTGATTTGGATCCATGCGGAGGAACCCATGTTAAAACCACCGGCGAAGTGGGAATGATCAAAATGTTATCCTGGGAAAAAGTCCGGGGTAATATCCGGATTATATTTCAAGCGGGATGGAGGGCGCTGGAAGATTATCAAAACCGTGTCATTACGACTCAAAAAATTGCCCAGAACTTGTCGTTAACCGATCCTGAAATGGCTGACGAGGTGATCGCTTTGAAAGCCAACCTCGCCGAACGTGAGAAACAGGTTCGGAAAATGGGGGAAGAATTATTGTTGTTTGAGGCAAAAGAGATCCTTGCCCGATGTCACAAAAGAAAAGAAGATATTTTGCAATTGGGATTTGAGCAAAAAGGTATTCAAGATCTAAAATTTCTGACGCGTGCTGTTAGTAAAGAAATTCTCGGTAGCGTCATATTTCACACAAACCAGGATCCGGTTATAGTCATCGTAGCATGTAGTCGTGAAGATTCACCGGATTTACGTCTAATTATATCCACACTTCAACAAAGCATGGAGGTTAAAGGTGGAGGGCATAGTAAATTCATTGAGATTCATGGAGTAACAAAATCAAAAAAACTGGAAGTGTTGGATATAATTAGAGACTTTTTAGTTTCACAAAAAACAGACAATGAATGATGGAGGATTTTATGCTGGTAAAAAAAATGGAAAATGTGAATTTGAGAGAAGTAAATATGCAAGGCGCTGAGAAGGTTAAAATGCGCCTGTTGCTTTCTGAAGAAGATGGCGCACCTAATTTCAGGATGCGATTATTTGAAGTTGATGAAAACGGAAGTTCACCCTATCATTTTCATGATTATGAACATGAAGTGCTGGTACTTGAAGGAAAAGGTGAATTGATCGGGAAAGACAAAAAGCACGAGCTAAATCCTGGAGATGTAGTGTTGGTTTCTCCAAATGAAGAGCATCAATTTCGCAATACCGGCTCTGAAAAATTTAAATTTATCTGCCTGATCCCCAATGTGGAAACCATAAAATAAAGAACTAGAGTATTATTTAACCTGGATAATTCACAAACCTCATAACTGATTTCTAAAACTGTCATTCCCGTCCCGCCTGGGCGGGATTATCGGGAATCTTGTTACACAGTCCGCACATAGATCCCCGATAAAAAATCAAGTTGTCCGAGAACCGGTCTTGTCTCTCCTGCAAGCTTTAATCCAAAA